>NZ_CFHWAF010000038.1:0-35182 GCF_984452065.1 Hoeflea sp.
CCGCGACGGCGCGCGCCTCGACCGACACATGGGATTTTGATGTGACCGTCATTCGCGTCAGAAACCGCATCTACCGGCTTTTGACCGCCGCGCCCAAGGGAAGCAGGAACCTGGAGACAACCGCGCAGCTGGTGCGCAGCTCATTCCGTAAATTGTCGCCGGCGGAGATTGCGGCGCTCAAACCGCTGCGCATCCGGACCGAGACGGTAAAGGCCGGTGACACGGTCACCCGCCTTGCCGGCAGGATGCGCGGCACGAACCGCCGGCTGGAACTGTTCAGATTGTTGAATGCGCTGCCGCAGGGCACCAGCCTGTCGGTCGGTCAGGACGTCAAGATCGTGACCGACCGGTAAGATCCGGACCCGCTCTAGATGCTGGTGATTGCCGGCGAATCTTTCTCAAGCGCCACCTTGAGCTTCTCCAGCGCCCGGTTCTCGATCTGGCGCACGCGCTCCTTGGAAATGCCGAGGCTGGTTCCAAGTGCTTCCAGCGTCGCGCCGTTCTCGCTCAGCCTGCGCTCCTGGATAATCTTCATCTCGCGCGGGTTGAGCTTGTCGAGGGCGGATTTGATCCACTCGGAGCGGCGTTCCTGGTCGATCATGATGCTGACCTGCTCGTCCGGCAGCGGATCGTCACTGGGGAGGAACTCAATCCGGTCGGATCCCGGCGATTCGGAATCGGAGACAGGCGCATTGAGCGATGTGTCCGATCCCGACAGCCGCGCGTCCATGACGGCGACATCCTTGACGTTCACGCCCACCGCCAGCGCGATTTCCTGGTGGATGGCGCTTTCGCCCATATTCTCGTTGCTGCGCCACAGCTTTGCGCGCAGACGCCGCAGATTGAAGAACAGAGCCTTCTGCGCCGAGCTGGTGCCGCCACGGACGATCGACCAGTTACGCAGGATATAATCCTGTATGGATGCCCTTATCCACCAGGTGGCATAAGTGGAAAAACGCACATCGCGTTCGGGCTCGAACCGCGCTGCCGCTTCAAGCAGCCCCACATGGCCTTCCTGAATGAGATCGTTCATCGGCAAACCGAAATTCCGGAACTTTGCCGCCATGGAGATGACAAGCCGCATATGGGCGGTTGCGATCTTGTGCAACGCCTCCTGATCTTTGTTCTCTTTCCAGCTCACCGCAAGCTCGTGCTCTTCCTCGCGGTCGAGATAGGGAGCGGCCATGGCCGCCTTTATCATGTCATTTCCAGCACGAACTCCGCTCATGTCACGCTCCAGACTGAAAGCCGCTCCGGCTCTCGCTTGAGGATTTAAATCCGGCGGGCCTGATGACCCGGTGTCCCAATATTACGGACAAACGCACGTTAACTACGTCACAATCGTGTGTGCGGATCACCGCAATTGCAATGAAACGCAGTGTTCACCATTTGGAACCAATCGATCCCGAATTTCCGAAACTTGAGTAAAACATGCAAAAAACCCGGCCTGTGACCGGGTTTTTATGCATTTAAGCTGGAATATCCTGTGCGACAGTGTCGCATTCACATTCCGGTGAACGTGGCTAAAGCACCGTTAAGCGGCCGCTTCCTGCGTCTCGCCGTCGTTGGCGCCGTCCTCGGATGCGGCCTTGCCGCGCTTCGGACCCTTGTTCAGATTGGTCTCGATCAGGCGCACGGCCTCCGTTTCCGAAAGCTTGTTGACAGCCGCGATCTCGCGCGCCATGCGGTCGAGCGCCGCTTCGTAAAGCTGACGCTCCGAATAGGACTGCTCCGGCTGGTTTTCAGCGCGGTAGAGGTCGCGAACGACCTCGGCGATGGAAATCAGGTCACCAGAATTGATTTTTGCATCATATTCCTGTGCTCGGCGCGACCACATCGTACGCTTGATGCGCGCCCGTCCCTGAACCACCTTGAGCGAACGGTCGACAAAGTCCGTCTCGGCAAGCTTGCGCATGCCAATGGAGGATGCCTTGGCAACCGGAACCTTGAGCCGCATTTTGTCCTTGTCGAAATCGATCACAAAAAGCTCCAGCTTGTGGCCGGCGACTTCCTGTTCCTCGATAGCCACGATCTGACCTACCCCATGGGCCGGGTAGACAATGTACTCGTTTGTCTTGAAACCCTGACGCTGAGAAGACTTCTTTTGGGTTGTCATGCGTTCTTTTTACTCCCTATTACAGCCCCGGAGAACGCCGGGTTGGGTACTGATCCGCACCAAAGGCAAAGCAGGCTCAACTATGACGGCCCTCTTAAACCTCTCACTTTCAACTGCACACGTCGACAATGAACATCCAGCCCGATGTGACAGCCGTTTATGCAAGCTGCTGTCAGATGAACTCAGGTTCGCGGGGATGTTTTTCTTCCGTGAGCGTGGCAATTGCGGCGGGACCCTTGCCCCACCTGTGATCAGTTTGACACAATTACCACAAAAAACCGCGCAAATCAATAATTTGCCGCACTTGCACACATGCGCGACCGGCTCATTCAGATATATTGGTTAATTCCGTGCCGTTTTCAAGACAGGCGATTTGTCGCCAGGTGTCGTCAGGCGCATTGCCGCGTGGCGTTCAATCGCCTTCTCCGGGCTCGGCGGAAAAGAACTTCTCGAATTTGCCTTCCATGCCGTCGAACTCGTCGGCGTCGGGAGCCGGGTCCTTTTTCATGGTTATATTGGGCCACTTCTCGGCATATTCCGTGTTGACCTGCAGCCACTTTTCAAGGCCGGGCTCGGTGTCCGGCTTGATCGCCTCCGCAGGACATTCCGGTTCGCACACGCCGCAGTCAATGCACTCATCCGGATGGATGACGAGCATGTTCTCGCCCTCGTAAAAGCAGTCAACCGGACAGACCTCCACACAGTCCGTGTATTTGCATTTGATACAATTGTCGTTGACGATGTATGTCATGAACGGCTCCGAATTCGGCACGCGCTACTTTTAGAACAAACATTCAGGTAGTGGCTTTGATTTGCCTTGGCAAGACCATGGCAACGCTAGGTGATGCAGTCTCGCCTCTGCAGGAAAATCCGCCAGAAACCGCTTTCTAATTTTTCCGGCATCGCAGGACAAAAGCACCCTCGCGGCCCCGCCACGGGGAAGTGAGATTGCGTCTGATACAATTTGTCGCATCACCAGACGGGACGAGTTGATCAGTCGCCTGAGGACTTCCACTTGTCCATCTTCCGCCGTTCGCGTTTGGTCGGCCTGCCGCTGCCGGCGTCACGATACGGGGCGAGTGCCGGCGGCGTGCCGGCGTCTTCGGCTTTGACCGGAGGCGGGCTCAAATCTTCATAGAGCGTCTTCGCCTCCGGATAGGGTCCCCGCCGCTCCCCCGGCTCCAGAATTTTCAGGACCAGGATCCTGCGGTCGAGCGTAATGGTCAGAACGTCGTCACGCCGCACCTGTCTGCTCGGCTGGTCGATCTTGTCACCGTTGACGCGCACACGGCCCGACTGCGCCAGCTTGGCCGCCAGCGAGCGGGACTTGACGACACGCGCGAAATACAACCATCTGTCGATCCGCTGCCTGTCTGCGCCGGTCATGACATGCCAGAGCGGATTGTCACTTGTTGAGTTGCTCCTTGAGCGCCGCAAGCTTGGCAAAGGGTGAGTCCGGATCGACCGGCTTGTTGGTGCGCGGCGGCCTGGATGAAAAGCTGCCGCCTTTGCCCTTGCCCGGCTTTCCCTTGAAACCGCCCTTGCGCTTTTTCGGGCCGCGATCGCCGTCGCGATGCCTGCCCTGCTGCTTTGCCGGGCCGGCGCCCTTGCGCTGATGCTGATGGCGGCCGCGCTGTCCGTCGGAGCGGCCCGCCGGACGCCACAGCAGGACCGGCTTCGGCGGCTCGGTCTCGTCCTGCTCCGCCGGCGCGGCTCCGCCGGCCTCTTCCTTACCGGTATCCGGGCTCTCCTCCGCCGGCGCTTCGACCACCGCGCCTTCGGCAGCTGCGGCAACGGGCTCGTCCTTCTGCGGCTCAGCCTCTTCGGCTTTTGCGGGTTCGGCCTGTGCGGGCGCATCCGCCTGCACTGTCGCCTCCTCCGTGCTCTCTTTTTCCGCCACACCGTTCTTGCCGGCCTCGGCCGCCTGTCTGTCGAGCCCACAAAGATGCGCTTCCTCCGCGCTGACCTGCTCGGAGCGGTAGCCGAGGCCTTTGAGGATTTCCTCGATGTCATCGGGGGTCGCGCCGAGAATGGAGAGCATCGCCGGCGTCGTCACGAAACGGCGTCCGTCATACGCCCCCTCCGGGCGCGGTTCCGCATCCGGCTTCCACTGCAACAGCGGTCTTATGATATCGGCAAGCCGTTCCAGAATGTCGATCCGCACGGCGCGCTTGCCGAGGAAACGGAATCCGGAGAGCCGGTAGAATTCCCGTTCATAGGACGGGTCCGTGACAATCGACGTCCGCCCGGCCGCCAGGGCAGCGGTGATTTCACCGTATCCCGGCCTGTCGAAGCCTTCATTGCGCAGTGACCACAACAGTGTGATCATCTCCGCCGGCGCCGGTTTCAGGAGCGCCGGCATGAACACGTGGTAGGCGCCAAAGCGGATGCCATAACGGCGCAGCGTGCCGCGTGCGTCCTGGTCAAGCGCCTTGACATCGGCGGCGACATCCCGCCGGAATAAAATGCCGAAGGCCTCGACGAGCCGAAAGGCAAGCCCCTTGGCAAGGCCTTCAAGATCTTCGGCGGCTGCCAGGTCGTCCAGCGGTTTGAGGATCGTTCCGATGTGATGACCGACAAAACGCTCAATACGCGCCGAGACCACGTCCCGCGCCTGCTGTGTCAATTGTTCGTCGGCTAGCAGAACGGCCCGCGGACGCAGAATATCATCGCTTTCCGCAAGGCGAGCCACCGGATCGCCCATCCAGCGCACAAACCCGTCCGAAGACAGTGCGAAATCATTGTTGCCCGATGCATGCAGCCGCGCCGCACGCGCCTCGAACTCGAGCGCCAGCGATTTCTGCGCCGCCGCCAGCACGGCCTTGGCGTCCGATCCCTCGGCACTGGCATCGGGCGTGAACCGGAACCCGTTCAACTGTCCGACGTGATGCCCCTCGACGAACACGTCGCCGTCAACACCGATTTCAGCTTCAAGCATAGCGTTCTCTCTCAACCGCTTCATGAGCACAGATGTCCTGCGGTCAACAAAGCGTTTCGTCAACCTTTCATGCAACGCATCGGACAGTCGATCCTCGATTTCGCGCGTCTTTTCTTGCCAGTGTGACGGATTCGCAAGCCAACCGGGCCTGTGCGCGGCGTATGTCCAGGTTCTGATTTGCGAAATCCGCGCCGACAGCGTGTCGATTTCCCCGTCGGTCCGGTCGGCGCGCCTGACCTGTTCGGCCACATAATCCTCGCGCACATTGCCGTGCTCGACAATGTCACAGAAGATCGACGCAATCAGGTCGGCATGTTGCGCCGGTGTGATCTTGCGGTAGTCGGGAAGGGCGCACACGTCCCAAAGCCGCTCAACCGCCTGCGGCCCCTTTGCCAGCCGGACGATATCATCGTCCCGGGAAAGATAGTCGAGCGCCTGCCGGTCGACCGCGGGCAGCGCCCGGCTGAGGCCATGAAGGCTTGGCGCCTCGTCGAGACTGGCGCAAAGGTCCCCAACGGACGAATAATCGAGCATCTTGCTGCGCCATTGGAGAACCTTCAGCGGCTCGAAATCGTGCCCCTCGATCCGCCCGACAAGATCGTCGGCGAACGGATCGACCCGTCCGGTGACCCCGAACGTGCCGTCGCGCATATGCCTGCCGGCACGTCCGGCGATCTGTCCGAGTTCGCCCGGGTTCAGATTGCGGAACTGATAACCGTCGAACTTCCTGTCCTGCGCGAAGGCGACATGGTCGACATCCAGATTGAGCCCCATGCCGATAGCGTCGGTCGCCACAAGATATTCAACGTCACCGTCCTGATAGAGCGCAACCTGCGCATTGCGGGTTCTCGGGCTGAGCGCGCCGAGCACGACGGCCGCTCCGCCGCGCTGGCGCCGTATCAGCTCGGCGATGGCGTAGACCTCATCGGCCGAAAAGGCGACGATGGCCGACCGGCGCGGAAGGCGGGTGATCTTTTTCGAACCGGAATAGGCGAGGTGGGAAAGCCGGGGCCGCGACACGACGGTCAGACCCGGCAGCAGTTTTTCCAGAATACCGCGCATCGTTCCGGCGCCCAGGAGCAGGGTTTCCTCGCGGCCGCGCAGGTTCAGGATGCGGTTGGTGAAGACATGCCCGCGCTCCAGATCGCCGGCCAGTTGCACCTCGTCGATGGCGACAAATTCGGCATCGGTCTCCTCCGGCATCGCCTCGACCGTGCAGACCGAATAGCGCGCGCCTTTCGGGCTGATTTTCTCCTCACCCGTCACCAGCGCGACATTTGCGCGGCCCGCCTTGAGGCATATGCGCTCATAGACCTCGCGGGCGAGCAGCCGCAGGGGCAGCCCGATCACCCCGCTGCCATGCGCCACCATACGCTCGATGGCGTAGTGCGTCTTGCCGGTATTCGTCGGCCCCAGCACCGCGGTCACCCCGCGCCCGCTATGGACCGACGGTCTGTTTTCTGACTGTGTGGACTGGAACATCAAACGTGAAACATCTGCGATTGGAATGCGGGGTTCTTATCACGGCACATGGTGCTGCACACGGCAAAATTCATCTCCGCCGTTAACATTTGGAACAGGGGTGGAACGAATCGGCGACGAATCGCTGACTCAATGAGATTCAGGGTTTGTTCACGGCAAAATCTGCTCTCGCCCGGAGCGGTCAACACTATATGCTGAATCCGCCACCGGCCACCGCTTGCCGGGAACTGCGAAATCGAACGTTTGACGTTAACGAATTGCCCCGCGCCCGGCATTTACCCGGATAACTATCGTTAAACGATTGTAAACGCGTCAAAAAATTTAACGGTATGTAAACGGGCAAATAGTTGTTTTTCGTAAGAACCGTTAACAATACGACCAAACACGGAACGAATCGGCGACGAATCGCTGACCGGCACAGGTTCCGGATTTGTTCACACAACATCTATCCCACAATGTTGGCACCGACACAAATCGGCATGGCTTTGTCCGACCGCGCGGGTCAAAAACACAGGCCATTCCTTAACAGAATGCGCTGGAACGCCGCAAAAAAGGTTAACGCGCCAACCGCAACCGCGACGGTCCGGCGGCAAAAACGAATCGGAAAACAAAAGGCGGCGCCCGTCGGACGCCGCCCTTTTATGAGAAAAACCAGCTGTCAGGCGAAATATTGCCCGCCATTGGCCGAAATGGTCGATCCGGTGATGAATCCGGCATCGTCCGAGGCCAGGAACACGACGCAGCGCGCGATCTCTTCCGGCTCGCCCAGGCGGCCGACCGGGATCAGCGGCAGGATACGCTCGTTGAGAACCTTCTCCGGGACCGCCCGCACCATCTCGGTGCCGATATATCCGGGGCAGATCGCATTCACCGTAATGCCCTTGGCCGCGCCCTCCTGCGCCAGCGTCTTTGTCAGGCCGATATCGCCCGCCTTTGCGGCCGAGTAGTTCGCCTGACCCATCTGGCCCTTCTGGCCGTTGATGGAGGAGATGTTGATGACACGGCCGAAACCGCGCTCGCGCATGCCCGGCCAGACCGGATGGGTCATGTTAAAGAGGCCGCTCAGGTTCGTGCTGATGACATCGTTCCAGTTCTCCGGCGTCATCTTGTGGAACATGGCGTCGCGCGTGATACCGGCATTGTTGACCAGCACCTCCACCGGCCCGAGATCGGCCTCCACCTTCGCGATGCCGTCGACGCAGGACTGGTAGTCCGAGACATCCCATTTGTAGACCGGGATTCCCGTCTCCTCCTTGAACGCATTCGCCTTCTCGTCATTGCCGGCATAATTCGCGGCAACGCTGTAGCCGGCGTCCTTGAGGCCGACCGATATGGCGGCGCCGATACCCCGTGTGCCGCCGGTAACAACTGCAACTCTGCTCATAACACCTCCCCGATGTTGTCTGTGCGCGTGCCGCGGGCCGGCACGCGCGGGTTTGGTTAGCTGCGCTCGATGCACATGGCGACGCCCATTCCGCCGCCGATGCACAGCGTGGCAAGGCCCTTCTTGGCATCCCGGCGCTGCATCTCGAAAAGCAGCGTGTTGAGCACCCGCGCCCCGGACGCACCGATCGGGTGACCGATGGCGATCGCGCCGCCATTGACGTTGACGATCTCAGGGTCCCAGCCGAGGTCCTTGTTGACGGCGCAGGCCTGTGCGGCGAACGCCTCATTCGCCTCGACAAGCTCCAGATCGGCGATCGACCACCCGGCCCTTTCCAGCGCTTTCTTGGAAGCCGGGATCGGACCGGTGCCCATGATTTGAGGATCGACACCCGCCGTTGCCCAGGACACGATCTTCGCCATCGGCTTGATGCCGCGCTTTTCCGCTTCCTCTTCGCTCATCAGCACGGTCGCCGCCGCGCCGTCATTGATGCCGGACGCGTTGCCCGCCGTCACCGTGCCCTCTTTCGAGAAGGCCGGACGCAGCTTCGCCATCTGATCGATCGAGGCGCCGTGACGGATATATTCGTCATCCTCCACGACGACGTCGCCCTTGCGGGTCTTGACCGTGAACGGCACGATCTCGTCCTTGAACCGGCCGGCCTTCTGAGCGGCTTCCGCCTTGTTCTGCGACGCGACCGCAAAACCGTCCTGATCCTCGCGCGTCAACTGCCAGCGCTCGGCGACATTCTCGGCCGTGTTGCCCATATGGTAGCCGTAGAAGGCATCCGTCAGGCCGTCCTTGATCATCGTGTCGATCATTTTCAGATCGCCCATCTTCTGACCGGAGCGCAGGTGAGCGCAGTGCGGCGCCATCGACATGGATTCCTGACCGCCGGCAACGACGATCGCCGCATCGCCGGTCGCGATCTGCTGCATTCCGACAGCAACCGCACGCAGGCCGGAACCGCAAAGCTGGTTGAGGCCCCAGGCCGTTGCCTCATGCGGGATACCGGCGCTCATCGCCGCCTGGCGGGCCGGATTCTGACCCTCGCCCGCCTGCAGGATCTGACCCATGATCACCTCGTCGACATCGGCCGGGTCCACACCTGCCCGCTCAAGCGCGCCGGAGATGGCGCAGGCGCCGAGCTCATGGGCAGGGACCGTCGCAAAGGCGCCGTTAAAGGAACCCACGGCCGTGCGGGCCGCGCTGGCGATTACGATTGATGGTTGTGTCATAAGAATTCCCCGAGGGTTGGGTTGTCGTCCAGGATCGTGTCACGAATGAAAGTGAAGCAGGTTGCGGCGGAAGTCAAACGCACCTGCAGCATTTACGCTAATCCTTGCGTCCTTTCGTTTCCGGCCCGATCGGCGCGTCATACTCGCCGCATTGCACAAACCAATTGAAATAATGCTATACTTTTTCCTTAAGTCATGGTCATGTTGGTGTTGGTGTCGGATATTACAGGCTTTTTCGGGATGGCAACCGATGGGAAACGCGTTGAATTTTCCCGCGCGCAATCATCAAAAAAGATGTCTCGATACGGGGCGGTCATTCGGCATCCATCGGCAGGGAGGTAGCATGCATGGCAAAAGCTGATGGGCAGATTGTCATAAAAAAATACGCCAATCGTCGGCTCTACAATACCGGCACCAGCACCTATGTGACGCTGGACGACCTGGCAGTGATGGTCAAGAACGGCGACGACTTTGTGGTGGTTGACGCCAAGTCGGGCGACGACATCACGCATTCCGTCCTCACGCAGATCATATTCGAGCAGGAATCGAAGACCGGCAACACGCTCCTGCCCGTGTCTTTCCTGCGCCAGCTCATTTCCTATTATGGCGATCAGATGCAGATGCTGGTGCCGAGCTATCTGGAACATTCGATGACCGCCTTCACCGCCCAGCAGGACCAGATGCGCGAGCAGATCACCAAGGCGTTCGGAGAGACGCAGATGGCGCGCAACATGCAGATGCCCATGCAGGTGATGGAAGAACAGGTAAGGCGCAACACCGAAATGTTCCAGCAGGCCATGCAGATGTTCTCGCCCTTTGCCGGCGGGCCGGGCGGCGATGAACCGGCGGCGGAAGACAAGGCCAAATCCGACAACGCCGATCTGAAGGAACTGAAGGATCAGTTGCGCGCCCTGCAGGACAAGCTTGATTCCATGGACGGCTGAAGCGGTTCAACCGATCCGGCTTAGAGCAAATCCGGTTCGGTGCGCGAGGCCCCCTGCGGGGCAAGGACCGGCACGAAGACCCGCCGCGACGCACGCTCGGCGACCGGCAATCCCTGATAAAGGCGCTTTTGCGCCTCGACAATGACAAGCCCGCTGAAGAGCGGCCAGTAGCGGCGGCCGAGCCGCTCCGTCGTGCGCGCCATGCTCTGGATCGCCTTGTGCCGCGATGGCGGAAAAAACAGCGCTTCGGCAAACGCCCCGGGCGTGAAGCTCGCATCGCGCAGCAGACCGGTGATCTGGTTGCGTGAATAGGGCCGGCCTGAACCGAAGGGCGTATGATCGAGACGCGCCCACATGCCGCGGCGGTTCGGCACGACAATGACGAGACGCCCCCCGGGCGCCAGCACCCGCCAGGCCTCCATCAGCGTTTCCCGCGGGCTCTCGGCATATTCCAGCGCATGGACCATCAGGATGCGGTCGACCGATGCATCGGAAAGCGGCAGTTCCTCATCGAAGACCAGCGCCGTCGCCGACGCCTCCAGCGTCGGCCAGTTGATCGCGCCCTGCCCCGCCGGCATGAAGGCGAACGTCCGATCCGCATCGGCCCTGAAACGGTCGAGATAGGGCACCGCATAACCAAGCCCCATGAGCCGTTCCCCCGGCAGCTTTGCCCAAATCGAGGACAGCGCCATGGCGATGGCGTCCTCGGCGAGCCTTCCGAGCCGTGTATGGTAAAACTGCCGCAAATCGACGATATCGGTATGCATGTGTGTAAACCTAATGCGTGGCAGCGCCAAATTGAACCTCGCCGGGCCTGCCAATCGAATTTGACGTTAATGCGAGCTTTGATTGCGTATGGTCGATGATCGCAACAAATCTTCCGGGAGACTAAGATGTCAGAATTCCTAATCGAACAATTTCCATGCCGGCAGGACAATTTCGGCATTCTGATCCATGACCCGAAGACAGGTGTCACCGGCTCGATCGATGCACCCGAGGAAGCGCCCATCGTCGACATGCTGGAAAAGAAAGACTGGAGGCTGAACCATATCCTGATCACTCACCACCATTTCGATCATGTCGAGGCGAATGCCGCTCTAAAGGAACGTTACGGCGCCAATATCATCGGGCCGGCTTCTGAAGCCGGGAAGATCCCCGGGATCGACAAAAAAGTGTCGGATGGCGACCGTTTTCATTTTGGCGAATTCGAGGTCCAGGTGATCGAAACGCCGGGGCATACGCTTGGCCACATCTGCTACTATATCCCCGGCGCGTCCGTGCTTTTTGCCGCGGACACGCTCTTTGCGCTCGGCTGCGGACGCGTATTCGAGGGAACGCCGGAGCAGATGCATGCGTCGCTGCAGCGGCTTGCCGCGCTTGCCGACGACACCGTGGTTTATTGCGGTCACGAATACACCATGTCGAATGCCGCCTTTGCCGTCACCATTGAACCGGGCAACGAGGCGCTCGAGCGACGCGCCGAGGACGTCGCGAAGCTGCGGGACGCCGGACGGCCAACGCTGCCGACGACCATCGGCGTGGAAAAAGCGACAAATCCGTTCCTGCGCACCGGCGAGCCCGCCATCCGCGAAATGCTCGGCATGGCCGATGCCGGCGATGCACAGGTCTTTGCCGAGATCCGCCGCCGCAAGGACAGCTTCTAAAAGCCCAGGACGGCCAGCGTGATCACAAGCTGGGCGAGATAGTAGCTGACCCAGACAAACATCGCCCGCAGGGGCACACCCTGTTCGGCCGGCAGCAGGAACCGCTGAAACGCCAGCATTGCATCGGATGCCATGAACAGAACCGCGCCGAGGAAAACGCCCCATCCGGGCATCGTCAGCGCGCAAAGCGCCATGATGACGATGACGGCGATATAGACGCTGACGGCGCTCCTCAGCGCACCGGCCGCCGGCAACAGCCTGCGTGCAACCGCAACACCGGTGACGACAATCGCGGCGGCCACGCCCAGGCGCCAGGGCTGCCCGGCGAAGAGACCGGTGCTGCCTTGCCCGAAAAAGAGCGCGATATAGAGCAGGTGGCCGAGAAGGAACGCGCCAATGCCGAACCGGAAGGCCCGGTCGTCGTCCTGCGCCAGAAAGGCATCGCCGATGGCGCAGGCAAGCAGCGCGGCCGTCAGCAGAATAGGCCCGTCCGCCAGCACCGAGAGGACGGCAAGAAGCGCGATGGACAGCGTCTTGACACCCGTGCGCCGGGCCGACGGCGGCCTTGAAACCATGAAAAGATAAAGGAACGCCGCCACCACCGAAAACAGGAACGTGCCCTGCAGCGGTGTATCGAGACCGTATTCAAAAAGGCTCACGCCTGCTCTCCCCTGCGGCTGCCGGCAAGCAGAAGATCCTTTGCCGCCAGGACGGCGCCTCCGGTGATCAGGACGCAGGCGGCGGCAATGTGCCAGTCGGCCCGCCCCGCGCCGGCGGCAATCAGGATCAGCGTGGAAAACAGCGGCGCTGCATAACTGGCCGTTCCGAGAACCTGGATATTACCGTGCTTGACCCCGTGGTCCCAGGCATAAAAGGCCGCGCCGACAGGCAGCAGGCCGAGCCCGGCGACAGCGGCCCATTGAACGGCGCCGACCGGCCATACGGTTTCCTCCAGCATCAGATGGCACAGCAGCGACAGGATGGCCGTCAGCGCGCAGAACCCGGTGACCACATCGGTCGGCACCGTCCCGAAGCGCCGCGACAGCAGCGAATAGCCCGACCAGGTGAACGCGCAAAGCAGCGCGGCGCCATAGCCGAACAGGAACCGGTCATCGAAGGAAAGACCGTTTCTCGAAACGATCAAAACGGTCCCCAGAAGGCCCGCGAGAGCACCCGCCACATGCTGCCATCCAAGACGCTCTCCGGGCAGAAGCGCCGATCCGACGACGATCAGCAGCGGCCAGAGATAGGCAATCAGCCCGGCCTCGACCGGCGGCGCGTTGCGCAGGGCGGTAAAATAGAGGAAATGGTAGCCGAACAGGCCGCCGACCCCGAGGAGCCAGACGGGCAAAGGCTGGCGCAGGAGGGTCCGTAGTCCCGAGGGCCGAACGGCAAGAGCCGCCAGCCCGATGGCCGTGCCGATGGTAAAACACATGGCGGCGAGCTGGAACGGAGGAACCTGGCCCGAGGAAGCGGTCAGCAACGCCAGAAGCGACCACATGACAATGGCGCTGAATCCGATGAGCGTTGCCTGCATGGGCGCGATTTTCTCCGATCGGGCGCGCGGCGCGCGAAAACGCGGCAAGGTCTAGCCCATTCGCCGTTGCGACGCCAGCTTTCACTTGACGCGCACGCCAGTGCCGACTATAGAACCGCGACTTTCCAATTACAGGCCAGAAAGCTGCGGTCGGAGCACGGCCCCGCACACGCATTGCAACCGGCCATCAGACTGAAGGTGAAACCCATGTCCCGCAGTTGCGAATTGACCGGCAAGGCCGTCCAGTCGGGCAACAATGTCAGCCACGCCAACAACAAGACGCGGCGCAAGTTCCTCCCGAACCTTTGCAACGTCACGCTGATTTCCGATGCGCTCGGCAAGAGCTACCGGCTGCGCGTTTCCGCGGCCGCGCTGCGCTCCGTGGAGCATCGCGGCGGCCTCGACGCTTTCCTGATGAAGGCAAACGAGAAGGAACTGTCGATGCGCGCCCGCCTGCTGAAGCGGCAGATTGCCAAGAAGGCCGCCGAAGCGGCAGCCTGACCGGCACGGAAAGCATGTTATAATAGCCGCGGGCCGTCTCAACCAGCCCGCTTCATTGTAACCGGTCCAGATTTAGTGCCGGTTTCGCTGGTGGCATCACCCAGGATAAAAAAATGCTCGCACACTCAGCACGTTCGGCTCTCAGCCTGATAACCCGCATCTATCCCTATCTGCTCGCGATGACGGCGGTGGTGATCGCGTCGAATTATCTTGTCCAGTTCCCGGTCATGTACACGATCGGACCGTTCATCCTGGAAGATATTCTGACCTGGGGCGCATTCACCTACCCGATCGCCTTTCTGGTGACCGACCTGTCCAACCGGCACTTCGGACCGGCAAAGGCCCGTCTGATCGTCACGGCCGGCTTTGTGCTCGCGGTCGCCATATCCGTCTATGTGGCGACACCGCGTATCGCGATAGCTTCCGGTTCGGCCTTTCTGGTTGCGCAATTGCTGGACGTCTCGATCTTCGACCGCCTGCGCCACTCCCATTGGTGGCATGCGCCGCTGATCTCCTCCGTGCTCGGCTCGATCATCGACACGGTGCTGTTCTTCTCGCTGGCATTTGCCGCATTCTTCGTAATGCTCGGCGCAAATGACGCCTTCGCCATCGAGGCCGCCCCTTTGCTCGGCTTCTTTTCCTGGGAGGCGCCGCGCTGGATGTCCTGGGCGATTGGCGACCTTGCGGTCAAGCTGCTGGTTTCGCTCGCCATGCTGGCGCCTTATCGCGTTTTCCTGTCGATATTGCGCCTGCACCGGCCTTCCGGCCAGCCCTCCTGAGACAGGCGGCCCGCTTCAGTCCGTATCCTCATTCGGGATTTCGAACTCCAGCAGCAGACTGCGCTGCAGCAGCGAGTGGTTGTCGTCCGACGCCAGCAGAATGCGCGTGCTTCCGTCCTCGGCCTCAAAGACGTCGAGGCTCTCCATATTGTCGATCTGGTGGCCGAGATCGGCCTCGACGAGGATATCGCCGTCGACCGTTACGCCGGGCATGATGTCAGCGCCGGCAATGCGCCGGATGCGCATGCCCACGCCTTCCGCCAGTGAAAACCGGCGCTCCAGCAACAACAGATCGCCATTCGGCAGGAAATCGCCGTCGGTAACGTCGAACGGCGCATGGCGGCGCACGAAGAACACGCCCTTCTTCGGACCGGTGACGATCGCGGCGAAGATATCGCCCTTCCTGTCGAGGCTCTTTTCGCTCACCGCGACAAGGGCGCCGTCAAGCGGCGTTCCCGCGGGCGCGACGCTCAGTGCCTCAAGGCCGCGATTGTTGCGGAACTCGTAGAGTGGAATCGGCTGCGGAACCTCACGCTGCGGTGACGATTGCGGCAGGTCCCCAAGGCGGTGCTTCTCGATCCGGTGCTGCCGCTCGAAACTGACGAAGACCTCATCGCCGTCGATCGCAAGACCTTCCGCGTCAACATGATAACGCTGCTGAACGACGTCGCCGTCACCGTCGCGCATCGGGGCGATATCGACATCGGCAAGCCCCGCCAGCAGGCCGTCCGCATCGCGCTCAAGCTTGCCCGTGATCCAGTGTCCCGTATCCAGAACGCCGACGAAACCGATCCCGTCCGGCATCACCCGCAAACCGGAAATGCCGCCCAGCAGGCCGTCGGGCGAGGTGATTTCGATCCCGCCGATAAACTCGAGCGCGCCGAACCGCGTCGCCTCGGAGCGAACGCGGAACCTCGGGATCTGATACGCTTCAACCTCGATACGGCTTACGCCCTCATCGCGCGCACCGGCTATGCCCGGAACGACCGCAAGGCTCACGGCCAGCGCGACAAAAAAGAGGCTTTTCATAGCTATTAGCCCGCGCGCCGCATCACCGGCCCGCCCTGCTCTTCCTCGAAAAGGGACGCCAATTGCTCGGTCATGGCTCCGGCAAGTTCCTCCGCATCGACAATGGTCACGGCACGGCGGTAATAGCGCGTCACGTCGTGCCCGATACCGATGGCGAGCAGTTCGATCGGAGATTTCGTCTCGACCTCCTCTATGACCGCCCTTAGATGACGCTCGAGATAATTGCCGGGATTGACCGAAAGGGTGGAATCGTCGACCGGCGCACCGTCCGAAATCATCATCAGGATGCGCCGCTGCTCGGGCCGGCCGAGCAGCCTGTTATGCGCCCAGATCAGTGCCTCGCCGTCGATGTTTTCCTTCAGCAGCCCCTCGCGCATCATCAGGCCGAGATTGCGCCGCGCCCGCCGCCACGGTGCATCGGCCGACTTGTAGACGATGTGGCGAAGATCGTTGAGCCGGCCGGGATTGGCGGGCTTGCCCTCGCCCAGCCATTTCTCGCGGGCCTGCCCGCCCTTCCAGGCCTTGGTGGTAAAGCCGAGGATTTCGACCTTGACCCCGCAGCGCTCCAGTGTACGCGCCAGAATATCGGCGCAGGTCGCCGCAACCGTGATCGGTCTGCCGCGCATCGATCCGGAATTGTCGATCAGCAGCGTGACGACGGTGTCGCGGAAATTGGTATCGCGCTCCATCTTGAAGGAGAGCGGCTGCATCGGGTCGATCACCATGCGCACGAGGCGCGCGGAATCGAGATAGCCTTCCTCCAGATCGAATTCCCAGGCCCGGTTCTGCTGCGCCATCAGCCGCCGCTGCAGCCGGTTGGCAAGCCGTCCCACGACCCCCTGCAGATGCGAGAGCTGCTTATCGAGAAAGGCGCGCAGCCGTTCCAGCTCGGCTTCCTCGCAAAGCTCCTCGGCGGCAACGGTCTCGTCGAACTGTTCGGTGAAAACGCCGTAATCGACCTTCTGCCCGAGATCGTCGAACGGCGTGTTCGGCCGCCGCGTCTCGCCCGGCGTTTCGGCGTCCTCGTCCTGGTCATCGAGCATATCGTCCTCGGTGACCTCGGCGCCGTCCATCTCGCCGTCTTCCATCTGTTCGTCGGCGGATTCGTTTTCCTCGGCCGGCGCGGCCTCGGAGCCGGCCTCGTCCTGAGAGCTCTGGTCGTTTTCCTCGTCGGACCGGGGCTGGTCGTCGTCGGTGGTCTCGTCCTGCTGATCCTGCTGCTCGGGATCTTCGCCGTATTCCTCGGCGACATCCATATGCGCCAGCATGTCGCGTACAAGCCGGGCAAAGGTCTGCTGATCCTCCAGCGCTTCACCGAGCTGCTCCATGTCGGAGCCGGCCTTCTCCTCGATCCAGTCGCGCCAAAGGTCAAGCACCGGTCCCGCCGCGTCGGGCGGCGCCTGACCGGTGAGTTTCTCGCGCACCAGAAGCGACAGCGCATCGTGCAGCGGGGCCTGCGTCCTGTCGGTGATGTTACGGTAGCCTGCCTTGGTGCAGCGATCCGACAGCACCGCCGTCAGATTGTCCGCGACGCCCGCCATGCGTTTGGCGCCGATCGCCTCGATCCGCGCCTGTTCCACCGCGTCGAATATCTCGCGTGCATCGTCGCCCTGCGGCGCCATCGCGGTGTGAACGGCACTATCGTGACAGGCCTTGCGCAACGCCAGCGAATCCCCGACCCCGCGCGTCACGCTGACGTCGCTACGCGTCGGGCGCTTGGGCAGATCGGGAAGCCGCGCCCGCTCGCCCGCAAGGCCCGGCCGGTCGTTGGCGAACACCACTTCGAGTTCATGATCGTTGGCGATCGAACGCACGCAGCCCGTCAAGGCGCGCTTGAACGGCTCCGAATCGACCGGCGGACGGGCGGTCGCCCTCGAATTGTCACCGCGGCCGGCCATGGGCGCTACGAATCCAGAACGATATTGGCCGCGCTTTCCTTGAGCTCCTCGCCGAAGGCGCGCTGATATTGCTCGGCCACCAGCGACCGCTCCAGCTCGTCGCACTTGTTGAGGAAGGTAAGCTGGAAGGCGAAGGCAAGATCGCCGAAAATCTCCGCGTTCTCGGCCCAGGTGATCACGGTGCGCGGGCTCATCACGGTTGAAAGATCGCCGTTGATGAAGGCGGCGCGCGTCATGTCCGCGACGCGGACCATTTTCGAGACCCGGTCGCGCCCCTCTTCGGTGTCGAAGCTCTTCACCTTGGCCAGCACGATGTTCACCTCATTGTCATGCGGCAGATAGTTGAGCGTCGTGACGATCGACCAGCGGTCCATCTGCGCCTGGTTGATCTGCTGCGTTCCGTGATAGAGGCCGGTCGTATCGCCGAGGCCGACCGTGTTCGCCGTCGCAAACAGCCGGAATGCCGGGTGCGGACGGATGACCCGGCTCTGGTCGAGAAGCGTCAGGCGGCCGGACGATTCGAGCACCCGCTGGATCACGAACATCACATCGGGCCGGCCGGCATCATATTCGTCGAACACCAGCGCCACGTTGTGCTGATAGGCCCAGGGCAGGATACCGTCCCTGAACTCGGTGACCTGCTTGCCGTCCTGAAGCACGATGGCATCCTTGCCGACAAGGTCGATACGGCTGACATGACTGTCGAGATTGACGCGCACGCAGGGCCAGTTGAGCCGCGCGGCGACCTGCTCGATATGCGTCGATTTGCCGGTTCCGTGATAGCCGGAGACCATGACCCTGCGGTTATGCGCGAAACCGGCCAGGATCGCCAGCGTCGTCTCGCGGTCGAAGAGGTAATCCGGATCCAGATCCGGCACATACGCATCGGCCTGCGAATAGGCCGGCACCTTGAGATCGGTATCGATATCAAACACTTCCCTGACCTGGACGGTGGTGTCCGGCAGATTGGAAATATCGAGGTCAATCTTGTTCATCATGTCTCCACCACGGCCGTCCTTGCCGGCCGCTTTACGCTTCACAGGCTCCGAATTGTCCGTGAATTGTTTGTCTGCAGGCATCGTCTAGCAGAAACCAGACTGTTTTAACAATTGATAGGCCTGAATTACCTCGCGAAACCGCTCCTCCGATCCGCGGTCGCCGCCATTGGCATCGGGATGGTGCTGTTTCACGAGTTCCTTGTAGCGCGTCTTGATATCGGTGGAGGTCGCATTTGCGGCAAGGCCCATCGTGTCGAAAGCTTTGGCTTCCAACGTCTTGAGCTTGCGTTTGCGCGGCTGCGCGCGCGCCGAACCGCGCTCCTCGAACAGCCGGAACGGATCGCGCATATTCGCATAGGCGGCGGCGCTGCCGGAGCGCGCCTGCGCATGCTGCGGGTTGGGCCGGGCGCTGCCGGTCTTGTTGACGCCGACGGTCCAGGTCGGCCGATGGCCGGTCAGCGCCTCTTTCTGGTAGCGGGCGATCTCACCGTCCGACAATCCGGAAAAATAGTTGTAGCCCTTGTTGTATTCACGCACATGCTCCGCGCAGAACAGGAAGTATTCGCCCTCGGCCTCACGGCCGACCGGCGCCTTGAATTCACCCTTCTTCTCGCATCCATCCCACTGGCAGGTCGGTACGTCGGCGGCCTTCTTCGCCCCCTTCTTGCCCTTCCGTTTGGACGAGCGGATGCTGTCAAAATATTTCGAATCCAGTTTCATGTGCTCAATTACGATATGTGCCGCGCATGCAAACAAGCATTGACTTGCCGCGTTTTGCCCTATTATCGGAGTGGTCCGGCGGGTTGAATCGTTCCGCATCGGGCCAAGGCGCAATATCATAGCAGGAATAAGCTGTCATGACAGGACAAATCGGACCAATTGAGACGCGCATGACAAAAAAACTTCGTGATGCATTCGCGCCTCAGCGCCTCGATGTCATCAACGAAAGTCACCAGCACGCGGGTCATCAGGAAAGCTTCGACGGAACCGGCGAAACCCATTTCAGGATCCGTATCGTATCAGGCAGATTTGCCGGCATGCCCCGCATTGCAAGGCATCGGGCCGTCAACGAATTGCTCAACGAGGAACTGGAGGCCGGCGTTCACGCCCTGGCGATCGAGCCCGCGGCACCGGACGAAAAGGTTCGCTGGTAGAGCGGCCTAACCCCCGCTCTCCGAAGCCACCGGCCGGATGCGCAGCTTGGTGATGCGGTTCTTCACACGTTTCATGACGATGAACCGCATGCCGTGATAGGTGAAGGCCTGACGCTCTTCCGGAATGATCTGCGATTCATGGATGACGAGGCCCGCAACCGTCGTTGCTTCCTCGTCAGGCAGGTTCCAGTCCAGCGCCCGGTTGAGGTCGCGGATCGGCACGTTTCCGTCGACGACAACCGAACCGTCCGCCTCTTGCCGCACGCCCTGCATTTCCAGATCGTGCTCATCGGCGATGTCGCCGACGATTTCCTCAAGAATATCCTCAAGCGTGACCAGCCCTTCCACCTCGCCATATTCGTCAACGACGATGGCGAAGTGAGCCTTGCGCCGCAAAAACGCGCTGAGCTGGTCTTTCACATTGGTGGTGTCCGGCACGAACCACGGCTTTTGCGCCGTCTTGACGATATCGACCGTCTTGCGCTCGCCGCCTGCGCCGGCGAGCGCCCGCAGCACGTCCTTGGCGTGGATCACACCGATAATGTTCTCGGTCTCGCCGCGCCACACCGGCATGCGGGTATAGGGGCTTTCCAGCACCTGGCGCACGGCGGTTTCCGGCTCCTCGTCGGCATTGATCATGCGCATCGACGTGCGGTGCACCATCACATCGGAGACTTCGAGTTCACCGAGGTCGAGCACACCGCCGAGCCGGTCGCGGTCGGCCTTGACCACCGACCCCTCCCGGTGCAGCAGCGCGACGGCGCCGCGCAACTCCTCATGCGCCGACAGCATGGAGGTCTCGGTTGAAAGCGTCACACCGAGAATGCCGAGAAGGCGCCGGACAATGGCGTTGACGACACTCGAGAGCGGACCGGCAACGGCAACGAAGACACGCACCACCGGTGCCACCGTCATGGCAAAACGGTCGGTGGAGGAGATCGCCCAGCTTTTTGGCAGGACCTCGGCAAAGATCACGAGAAGAACCGTCATTGCGAGCGTCGCATAGGCAACGCCGGCCTCGCCGAAGAGGCTCAGGAACAGGCTGGTCGCCAGCGCCGAGGCGAGGATATTGACCAGATTGTTGCCGATCAGCAGCGCCCCGATCAGCCGGTCGCGGCGCTGGATCAGCCGCGCGACGATGCCGGCGCTGCGCTGCCCGTTGGCCTCGAGCTGGTGCATGCGCGCCCGCGAGGCGGCGGTCAGGGCCGTTTCCGAACCGGAAAAGAAGCCTGACAGCGCGACAAGGCCGAGAATGATGAGGATGACCAGCCAGTATTCGGCAATCATTGTGTGTATTTTTCCTTCAAGAAACCGAGAACTTCGGATTGCGGCACGTCGTCGGCGATAAAGGACTGGCCGATTCCCCGCGTAAGGATGAAGGTCAGCTTCCCCCTTTTGACCTTTTTGTCCTGGGCAATGTGCTGCATCAATATATCGGGTGGCGGCAGCGCGCCGTCAATATCGCTCATACGCGTCGGCAGGCCGACGGCCTGGAAATGCGCCGCCACGCGCCTTGCGTCGTCCGGGCTTGCATGGTTCATGCGCGCCGAGAACTCGTGCGCCATGACGATGCCGATGGCGACCCCCTCGCCATGCACCAGCCGCCTGCCGTCATATCCGGTCGCCGCCTCGAGCGCGTGACCGAACGTATGCCCGAGATTGAGCAGGGCACGGTGGCCGCCTTCGCGCTCGTCGGCGGCAACCACATCGGCCTTTGCCTGGCAACTCCTGGCAATGGCGCCGACACGGGCGGCGGCGCCGGAAAACACCTCCCGCCAGTTCTTCTCCAGCCAGGCGAAGAAATCCGGCCGGTCGATCAGGCCGTATTTGGCGACCTCGGCATAGCCGGCGCGAAACTCGCGCTTGCTGAGCGTGTCGAGGACATCGGTGTCCGCGAGCACCAGTTCGGGCTGGTGAAAGACGCCGACCAGGTTTTTGCCATGGCCGGTATTGATGCCGGTCTTTCCGCCGACGGAGGAATCGACCTGGGCCAGCAAGGTCGTCGGCACCTGCACATAATGCATGCCGCGGCGCACGATGCCGGCGACAAAGCCGGTGAGATCGCCGATCACCCCGCCCCCGAGCGCAACGACGGCATCGCCGCGTTCCAGCCGGGCGTCCAGCACCTCGTCGCAGGCCTGCATGAGATGTTCGAAACTCTTGGTCCGTTCGCCGGCCGGCAGCACGACCTTTGCCGTCCTGATGCCGGCACCCGAAAGACTGTTGTGCAGCGCTTCGAAATGAAGTGCGGCAACCGTCTCGTCCGTGATGACGGCAACATGCGCGCCCGGCAGCCGCGCCGCGATCTGCGCGCCCGCCTCGGCAATGCGCCCGGGCCCGATCAGGATATCGTAGGACCGCGCGCCCAGTTCGACCCGCACCTTTGCCGTCTCGTCCGGTTCGCTGCTCGCCATCATTCGATCAACCATTGTTCGTGCCATCGGCCGCTTGCGGTCCGTGTTTGATAATTGCGTCCAGAACTTCGTCGACGATCGTTTCCTTGGCCACGTCGCGCGACTGAACGATGAGATCGGCCTGCGCATAGACAGGATAGCGCTCGTCCAGCAGCGCCGACAGCGCCGCCTCGGGATCGTCCGTCTTCAGGAGCGGCCTGTGACTGCGGCGTCTCACCCGTTCCCAAAGCACATCCAGATCCGCCTTCAGCCAAAGCGACAGGCCGCAACGCTCGATGTTTTCCCGAACCGGGGCCTGCATGAAGGCGCCGCCACCGGTCGAGAGCACCATTGGCCCCTCCTGCACGAGCCGCTTGATAACCCGCGCCTCCAGCGCCCTGAATTCCGCCTCGCCATACCGGGCAAACAGATCCGAGATCGACATGCGGGAGACATGTTCGATTTCATGGTCGGAATCGACAAACGGAATGCGCATGGCCTGGGCGGTCAGCCTGCCGATCACCGATTTGCCGGCGCCCATGAGCCCGACAAACGCCACGATCCGTTTGCCGAGACAGGCACGCGCCTCATCGGCTTGAGAGTGTGCGGATTCGGATGCACGGGTCATCATTCGACAGCTTCCATAGTCTGTTTCACCGGTATCGGCAAATGTTCGCACGCCGTCAAGCAGACGCACCCCCGCCCATGCTTGACGGCAGTCCCATTCCGGCCTTGCAACAGGCCATTGCCTCGACCATAAAGGGGCAGACCTGATCGAATCCATGGAACGAGGCATGCCGTCACTCATCCGGTTTCTTGTCTTTTGCGCAGTTGTTGCCGGCCTGGTGTATGGCGCCATGTATGCGCTGACCGTTTATGTTGACCCCAAACCGCGCCAGATCGAAGTTCGCGTGCCGACCGAGAAGGTCAATCCGGACTGACACGGCAAAGGCAATGCGCAATGGCTGACCTGAGCCTGGCGCATGTGGAAGCCTTCCTGGAGATGATGAGCGCCGAGCGCGGCGCGGCCGGCAACACCCTGGCGTCCTACCGCAACGACCTTGAAGACGCACACGCCTTTGTAAGCGGCGCGGGATCAAGCCTCGCGGCGGCGACGAGCGAGGATCTGCGGCATTATCTCTCCGACGTCGCCGATCGTGGATTTGCGGCGAGCTCGCAGGCGCGGCGCCTGTCGGCGCTGCGCCAGTTCTACCGGTTCCTCTATACGGAGGGCATGCGTGGCGACGACCCGACCGGCATTCTGGATTCGCCGAAGAAAAAGCGGCCGCTGCCCAAGACCCTGAGCGTCGAAAACGTCACGGCGCTGATCGACCGCGCCAGAAGCGAAGCCGACGAAGCAGGCATCGAGGATGGCGAACATCTGATACGGCTGCGCCGCCTTGCGCTGATCGAACTGCTTTATGCCACCGGGCTGCGGGTGTCCGAACTCGTCGCCCTGCCGGCATCCGTCGCGACCCGGCAGGACAAACGCTTCCTTATCGTCAGGGGCAAGGGCGGCAAGGAGCGTCTTGTGCCGCTTTCGTCCGCGTCGAGGGATGCGCTGATGCGATATGCGGGGGCGCTTCGCCGCCACGACAAGAGCGGCGCATCGCCGTTCCTGTTTCCCTCGCGCGCGGCAGACGGGCATCTGCCAAGGCAGGTGTTTGCCCGCGAATTGAAGGCGCTCGGCATTCGCAGCGGCCTGCCGGCAAAGGCGTTGTCGCCGCATGTCCTGCGGCACGCCTTCGCCAGCCATCTTTTGCAGAACGGCGCCGATTTGCGCGTGGTTCAGGAGTTGCTCGGCCACTCGGATATCTCGACGACCCAGATCTACACCCACATACTCGAGGAGCGGCTGCACCGTTTGGTCAGCGAGAATCATCCCCTTGCAATTGCGGATAAAAACGGCACATAGAGCGCGCGATTTGTGTTTTTTCTTGCTTTGAGCGGCAATGGCTCTTAGCCAGAAAACACGACGCGCCGGAAAACAGCCTGAGATCGGACATAGATGATCAACTATCTCGACTTCGAAAAACCGTTGTCAGACATTGAAGGCAAGATACACGAACTTCGCAGGCTTGCCGGGGACGACGAGATCATCGACACCGCTGCCGAGATCGAAAAGCTGGAAGCGCGCGCCAAGGACGTGCTGGCCGATCTTTATACGAAACTGACACCCTGGCAGAAGACACAGGTTGCGCGCCATCCGGCCCGTCCGCATTTTCGCGATTACGCAGACGCCCTTTTTGACGAGTTCACCCTGCTTGCCGGTGACCGCAAATTCTCGAACGACGAGGCGATCCAGGCCGGTCTCGGCCGCTTCCGCGGGCAGGGTGTGGCGATCATTGGCCAGGAAAAGGGCAATGATACAAAGTCCCGTATCCGGCATAATTTCGGCAGCGCCCGGCCCGAGGGCTACCGCAAGGCGGTGCGTGTTCTCGAGATGGCCGATCGCTTCGCTCTGCCGGTCATTACGCTGATCGACACGTCGGGCGCCTATCCGGGCGTCGGCGCCGAGGAGCGCGGCCAGGCCGAGGCCATCGCCCGGTCGACCGAAATGTGCCTCAACGTCAAGGTCCCGATCATCTCGGTTGTCATCGGCGAAGGCGGATCGGGTGGCGCCATCGCCATTGCGACGGGCAATCGGATCTATATGCTCGAGCATGCCATCTACAGCGTCATTTCGCCGGAAGGCGCCGCCTCGATCCTGTGGCGCGACGCGGCCCGGGCCAAGGACGCGGCCGCGAATATGAAAATCACCGCTCAGGACCTGAAACAGCTCGGCGTCATCGACGATATCATCGAAGAACCGGTCGGCGGAGCGCACCGCGATCCGGCTGCCGTCATCGCCGCGACCGGCGATGCGATCGCCGGCGGTCTCGCCGATCTCAGCCCGCTCGACGGAGACATGCTGCGCCGCAACCGGCGTCAGAAATTCCTCGACATGGGCCGCAATCTCTAGCCGCAAACGCCGGGCCGGCGCCGGCGGTAACCAATTACATATTTGTGAAGTCGCCGATTTGGCGATTGTGGTAAAGATTTCGGAAACATATTCGGTCATATTTTAGGCGACATAAGATGATTGTGTGCGCCGCCGACGGTCCAAGACGGCGAACGGCAGAGCGGGAATCGAATTCGCAAGACGCACGCGACCTTTGAAGGTTTGCGCGTGACACAGATGGGAAAGGGGCACAGTGCGTCTGACTGGCTGGAAATCGGTAATCGTCGTAACGGGTATGAGCCTTGCTGTTGCGGGATGTCAGGATGTCCTGGAATCCGTTGACAACAAGGCCGAATACGAACTTCCCAGGAAACTCGTCAATCAGATGAAGGCGCACGACCAGAGCGTCCGGGCGCCTATTATGATGCGTATCTTCAAGGAAGAGGGCATGCTCGAGGTCTGGAAGGCCAGGGGCAACGGCCGTTATGCGATGGTCAAGGAATACGAGATCTGCAAGTGGTCGGGCGAGCTCGGGCCGAAGTTCAAGGAAGGCGACCGCCAGGCGCCGGAAGGCTACTATCACGTCAAGCCCCACCAGATGAATCCCAATTCCAGCTACTATCTGTCCTTCAATATGGGCTTTCCCAACGCCTATGACAGCGCCCACGGGCGCACCGGTTCGCATTTGATGGTCCACGGCGCCTGCTCGTCCGCCGGCTGCTATTCCATGACCGACGAACTGATGATCGAGATTTACGCCTTCGCCCGCGAGGCCCATCGCGGCGGTCAGAAGGCCTTCCAGGTGCAGGCCTATCCCTTTCGGATGACGGCGGAAAACATGGCGCGGCACCGCGACAGCGAACATTACGAATACTGGGAGATGATCAAGGTCGGCTATGATCATTTCGAACTGACCAAACAGCCGCCGAAGGTCGATGTCTGCGACGGGCGCTATGTCTTCAACGAGATCGCCGAAGACGGCGACGAATTCCATCCGGAACGCGCCTGCCCCGTTTCCGCTCCACCGCAATCGCTGGCTTTGGCCTACGCCGCCCATACAAAAAAATACGACCGGGAGTTTGCCGCGGCGGTGAAGGAACTGAACGACCGCACCAGGATCCCGGCGATTGCCACATTGCTGTCGACCGGCAAGACCAGCAATGAACAGACGGCAACGATACCGCAATCCACACCCGTGGACCGCGACGCGGCAACCGCTCCGCTGCCGCCGGCCACGGAGGTCGGCAGTGTCGCGGCCGTCCCCGCCACGCCGACACCTTCGCCGGCGACGATCGCGAGCACCGCCGCAAGTCAGCAACCGACGAAGAAAAAATCCTGGTGGCGCGTCTGGTGAACGGCGATACACATGTCGAATGCTACGACCTGCGCGGCCTGAAATGCCCCCTGCCGGTCCTGAAGACGAAAAAGCGCATGGCGCCGCTTGAGAAAGGCGCCCGCATCTGGGTCGAAACCACCGATCCGCTTGCCGTCGTCGACATCCCGCATTTCTGCTCCGAATCCGGACACCGCCTCATTGAGATTCAGACCGTCGATGACGGTCATCGCTTCCTGATCGAAAAGGCCGGCTGAGCTTGCGTCTCCCGGCGGGTAGCCGGAACACCCCGGTCAGGGTTTGAAGCCTGGTATGGACAGCGGATTGTTCTCTATGGCCTGCCGGTCCGGCGTATCGACCCGAGGCAGGCCCGTGAAGGCGGCAAACAGCCTGACGACATAATCCTCGCCGAGGTCGCGGGTGATCACCACAAGCCGGGTGCGGCGGTCTTCGTCCGGCCAGGCGGCAAGGCGCACGGGCGGATGAAAGATGGATTGCACGCCGTGCAGCACGACCGGTCTTTCCTGATCGTCGGACATTCTGACAATGCCCTTCATGCGCAGCAATTGCTCACCCTGGCTCGAGCGCAGGAGATCGACGAACATCTCCAGCGCATCCGGATCGATCGCCCGGTCTTCGGTCAGTGTGAAGGCCCGGATACGCGCGTCATGCCGGTTGACGTCGTGGGCGTGGTCATGGTCGTGCCGATAGGCTTCGTCGCGCAGCCAACGGCCGACATCGGCCGTCTTCGTCTCCGGATCATACAGGCCGCAGTCGAAAAGCGCGCCCGCTTTCGCCTCGTCATCATTTGACGGGAGCTGAGGCGCGCCGGGGTTCAGATGCATGAGCCGGGAGGTAAAACGTGCGAAGTCCTTCGAGGCGGGATCGATCAGGTCGGTCTTGGTCAGCACGATCCTGTCCGCCATGGCCACCTGTTTTACAGCCTCCTCATGGGCGTCGAGCGTTGCGTCCCCATTGACCGCATCGACCGCGGCGATAACGCCGTCGAGACGGTAGTTCTGCGCAAGAACGGGGTGGCCCATAATGGCGTGAAGCACCGGCGCGGGATCGGCGAGGCCGGTTGTCTCGACAATCACCCGGCCAAGCGCCTTGATGCGGCCGGTCTGGAGCCGGTCCATGAGATCGGCCAGCGTGTCGACGAGTTCGCCGCGAACCGTGCAGCACAGGCACCCGTCCGACAGCTCTATGACCCCGTCGCTCGACTGTTCGACCAGCAGGTGATCGATTCCGACATCGCCGAACTCATTGACGATCACCGCCGTGTCGCGCAATTCGGGATCTTTCAGGAGCCGGTTAAGCAATGTCGTCTTTCCCGATCCGAGAAAGCCGGTCAGCACGGAGACGGGAATGGGATCGGTCCGGTGCATGCGCGAGGTTCTTGCTTAAAGGCTCGGGCGGGCCCGCGGCACCGGCACGCCGCTGGCGGGTTCCGCCTGCGATGCGGCCACCGCTCCGCCAATTCCGCCAATGCCGACCGGTCTTGCTTTCGGCACGGGGATCCGGCCGGGGGCCAAGGCTGCCGGTATGCGGCCCGTCAGCCCGACGCGTGCGGCGCGCGCCTCGCGGCCGAGCGGTGCGATGTAAGCGGATGCGAGCGTCATACGACCGACGTCGCGGCCGTCATAGCGCGCCTTTCGCGCTTCCTGCGAACACACGACAGGCCGCAGGTCGACAATCTTCAGCCGGTTTTGCCCGTAAGGCCGCAGGCCCGTAAGCGTGGGTTTGGCGAGACCCGGTGTGGTCAGCCCCTTTTGCAGAAGACGCGCCGATTCCACCGCCCGTTCCTCCTGATCCCTGGCGCCGAGAACGACCGAGACCACGGAACGGCCCCCGCGTGTCGCCGATGACACCTGATTGAATCCGGAAGAGCAGATAAAGCCGGTTTTCATGCCGTTGGCGCCGGCAAACCGTCCAATCAGGATGTTGTAGTTGGTATAGGTTTTTTTGCCGGTGCTGATCGCTTCGATGGCAAAATAGTGACCGTATTGCGGGAACTCGCGCTTCAGCGCCACCCCCAGCACAGCCATGTCGCGGGCCGTGGTGCGCTGACCCTTGCCCGGCAAACCGCTTGCATTGATGAAGCGGGTATCCGTCATGCCGAGACGCCGGGCTTCGGCGTTCATCATTTCCACAAAGGCTTTGTGGCTTCCGGCGATCCTCTCGGCAATCGCCACGGACACGTCATTGGCCGACTTGACCAAGATAATCTTGACGGCATTGTCGAGCGTGAGCTGCGAGCCGGGCTTGAAATACATTTTGCTCGGCGGAGCTTTCGCCGCCGTGTTGCTGATCGTCACCTTGCCGTCCATGGAAACGGCGCCGGAACGCACCTGGCGGAAAACCACATAGGCCGTCATCAGCTTTGTGAGGGACGCCGGATACCAGCGCTGGAAGGCATCCTTGTGCTCAAGCACTTTGCCGCTTTTCACGTCGACCACGATGGTCGGTCCGGCAGCCTTCGCGCCCGCCGCCAGGAAAGCGGCCATAACCATCGCGGCGAGACATATCACAGGCACACTCGACACTCGATGCATGGGCGGAAACGGACTCCGACAAACGATTGGGACACGAATTGTATGTAACGCAAAGCTGCCCTATATGCCATACATCCGTCAGGTATTATTGTAGCCATAAGGGTATATTTCATGCCGATACTGAACCGCGCCGCCGAACTCCAGTCAGAGGTCACGGAATGGCGCAGACATCTTCACACCCGTCCTGAACTGCTTTTCGACGTTCATGAAACCGCAGCCTTCGTCAAACAGAAGCTGGAGGAATTCGGCTGCGACGAGGTGGTCACCGGCATCGGCCGCACGGGCGTCGTCGCCCTGATCAAAGGGCGCAACGATGGAGCCGGCCGGGTCATCGGTCTTCGCGCCGACATGGATGCCCTGCCCATCACCGAGGCGACCGACAAACCCTGGGCATCGACGATTGACGGCAAGATGCACGCCTGCGGCCATGACGGTCACACGGCCATGCTGCTCGGCGCGGCGAAATACCTGACGGAAACCCGCAATTTCGACGGCTCGGTAGCGGTCATATTCCAGCCCGCCGAGGAAGGCGGCGGCGGCGGCGACGAGATGGTCCGGGACGGCATGATGGACCGTTTCGCGATCGAGGAGGTGTTCGGCATGCACAATATGCCCGGCCTCGCGGTCGGCGAGTTCGCGACCCGCAGCGGCGCCATCATGGCCGCGACCGACGAGTTTACCGTGACGGTCAAGGGGCGCGGCGGTCACGCGGCGATGCCCTATCAGACCATCGACCCCATCACCATCACCGCGCAGATCGTCTCCGGCCTTCAGCTCATTGCCTCGCGCAATGCGAATCCGCTTGAATCGATCGTCGTTTCGGTCACCAAATTCAACGCCGGCAACGCCTATAACGTGATCCCGGAGGAAGCCGAGATCGCCGGCACCGTCCGCACGCTCGACCCGGAGGTGCGCGCCATGGCCGAACGACGCATCGAGCAGATTGTTCACTCCATCGCCGACGCGCACAACGCCGAGGCATCGGTGAAATACAAGCGCGGCTATCCGGTGACGTTCAACCACGCCGATCAGACGGATTTTTCCGTCACGGTGGCCGAGGAGATCGCGGGGCCCGGCAAGGTCGACAACAACGCCTTGCCGACAATGGGGGGCGAGGACTTCTCATACATGCTGGAGGCGCGGCCGGGCTCGTTCATTTTCATCGGCAACGGGGATACGGCGGCACTGCATCATCCCGAATTCGATTTCAATGACGAGATCATCCCCTACGGCATTTCCTACTGGGTCAAGCTCGCCGAATCGGCCCTGGCCCGCAACTGACGGCACTGCAGGGCGCGGCGTCCTAAAGTCCGATGGAAACGTCGCGCCCGGCGGATTTGATCGACACCGAAAAGCCGGCGATCAGATCGACGAAGGCGATCACCGTCAGGATAAAGAACACGTCCGTGGCGGCTTCGCCGACGATCAGGAACTCCACGAGAAACGCCACGAAGACGATTGCCGACAGAAGGTGGTCGATAACGGACCAGCTTCCGCTGCGCGTTGCCTTGAGGATTTCCAGGAACAGGAGCGCAAGGGCGCCGACAATCACCAGATCACCAAGCTGCATCGTCCACTGCGCACCCGAAATCATCGGGATACTGACCATATCCATCGACAGCACATCCGGCCCTGCGCCGGCGAATGGCCCGAAGATCAGCGCGTTGTAGGCGATCAGCGGAATGATCATCAGTGGAATGGCCGCAATCATCGTGTCGCACCGCCCCCGGGGTCGATTAGGTTGGTCAAAGCTCTATCACAGTTTGTAGCCGAGCGTGCCGAGATGGCCGGACAAACGTAAAATAGGGTTACCGGCAAAATCATGGCAGCGGACGGCCATAAAAAGAAAAAGGCCGGCTTGCGCCGGCCTCAGGACAAGTCTGGATTGCTGCGGTATTTTACCCGCAACTCATGCGTCTTGCTTGTTTGTCAGAACCTGGCGGCCCCGATACATACCGGTCTTCAGATCGATATGGTGAGGACGGCGAAGCTCGCCGGAATCCTTGTCTTCGACATAGGTCGGTGCCTTGAGCGCATCGGTTGCGCGGCGCATGCCGCGCTTCGAGCGGGTCACTTTACTTTTGGGTACGGCCATTTCTTACTCCACTCGCGGGCAATACGTGCTCGTCGGCCTGATCCGGGCCGAAACCGCACGTGTCAATTTCGGAAATTGCGCGGGCTTATACATGGCAAATGGCCTTTTGGCCAGCACCTGCCGACATTTTTTGTACAGAATTGGACTTGCGCCGCGATCTCAGACTTCATCCTCCTCCACGACCCAGCTCTCGGCCCGCCCGGTGCTCTCCCATTCCTGCCATGCCGGCAATGATTTCATGTGATCCATATAGGCAAGCGCGGACGGATCCCGAGTCAGGCGATAAATCTCAAACCGGTTGACCACCGGCGCGAACATGGCGTCAGCCGCAGAGAAATGACCGAACAGGAACGGCCCGCCGCTTTGTTCCAGACACTCTTTCCAGATCGTCTCGATGCGCCTGATATCGTTCTTGGCCGCATCGGAAACCGCAAGCTCGGCAGGCTCGCGCCGCATATTCATCGGACATTCCGAACGCAGCGCGGAAAATCCGCTCAGCATCTCGCAGCTGATCGCCCTTGCCCGGGCGCGCCTGTCGTGCTCGTGCGGCCAGACCCGCTTGGTGTAAAACAGGTCGTTCAGATATTCCAGGATGGTCAACGACTCCCACACGCGCAACGTGCCGTGCTCCAGAACCGGCACCTTGTTGGTCGGAGAGAACGACGCGAAGGCGGGATTGCCGGCGGCCATGTCGAAGGGCACCAACTCCTCGCGGAACGCGATGTCCAGGGTCCGCATCGCGAGCCATGGCCTGAAGGACCAGGACGAATAGTTCTTGTTGCCGATATAAAGGACGATTTCACTCATCTGAAAAGCCTCCATACGAGCAGCTTGGCGGTTCTTTTAACCAGCCGCCCGGTCAAACACCATCAAAACCTGGGATCAAACATTCAGTCACAGCCCGCTCTAATCATAAAGGCATCTGATATATGCGCCGGACTGTTGGGCGCGGCGCTCGACAAGCGTCGCAAGCCGGGTGAGGCCGGCTGGACCACAGGAAGAGGTTCTTGACGGTCTGCATCGCGATCGTGCTCGCTCCGCGAGGTCGCTCGCCGTCCAGCGCGCTGTCGATGACGACATTCACCGCATTCCAGTCGACACCGTGATGGGAACAGAAGCGACCGTCCTCCGACACCAGAACCGACTGGACCAGAACCGGCGCAATATCATCGAAAGCGACCCGGGTCCTGGCGTAACCGTGCGCGACAACGAGATCCTGGCCTCGCCGCTTGCCTCGGCACCGCCGTCAATCCGCAGTCCCGCCCGTGCCGGCCCAGTCAGGCGCCTCGATGGTAATGAAGCTCTGGATTTCAGCCGAATGCGGTCCCAGGGTGATGGCGTCCTTCACGCCAGGCAAAACGCACACATCGAACAGTTCCTGTATCACGCCGTCGAAACGGATCCAATGGGCGACGGAGCCATCCTGCAGCGAAATGATCTGAATGCCGCACCACGGGTCGGCATCCTTCTCATCGAGCGCGTCGGCGAGTGCCAGACCGTCGAACCGCTTGTACCGGGGCTTCGAAAGGGTAACGATTGCATGGTTATCCAGAAACGCCAGACCACGTATGAAGCCGGGGCAGAAAGTGAAGGGCACGAATGCCTTCTTCTTTCCGTCGATCCAGCCGATCTGCCCGGTCCCGGAATTCGCCAGCCAAACCCTGTCTTTGTGCCATCGTGGCGAGTGCGGCATCGACAGGTCTTCGGCGAGGATCTTGTCCGTGTCGACATCGATAACAATGCCGCCGTCGTCTCGCCGATCGCGCCAGCCGTCTACCACGTCGGACCGGCACACGGCGCTAACGTAGCGCGGTTCTCCCTCACGCATGGCGAGGCCGTTCAGGTGGCAGCGGTCTTCCGGCGCAATCCTTGAGATAAATTCGGGTTTCCACACCGGTTTGAAACTGTGCGTAAGGCTGAATTCGCAAAGGCACGAATAGCGGGTGTTGACGAAGACGACCCTGCCATTTGAACACACGCCGATTTCATGCAGATCGACCGCGCCCGTTGTCTGGAAATTTCGCGGGACATAGACCCGGTCATGTTTGCCGTTGGCGGCCTGCCCCGGTCCGAGCACGTTTTCCAGGCGGATAATCTGCGAATGCGAGGCAAGATAGATCCGGTTGCCATCGCCGACGACACCCATGGCCTGCGGATAGCCGGCCTGGTGCATCGCGAGATTGCCGTCCGTACCGCTGCCGAAGAGATAAAGATTGCCGCTTTGATAGGAGGTGAAGGCAAGGGAAACGCCCTGGCTTTCCAGAAACGTCTTCAAGCCCCCGGAAAACGTGATCTCGGTATTGCCCGAGCCTTCTGAATCCACAGGCTTCGGTTGCGGCGTGTCCTGTTTTTGCTTATCGGTATCTTCAAGAGTTGTCATTTTTCGCGCCATTTAAATTTTTTCGCCCCTTAGCACGGATCGAACGGTTTGGGTAAGTGGCAATGCAACTATCAAATTGAAACCCCGATAGCTTTCGCAGATCGGCAAAGCGGCGCCGGGAATGCGTCCCGCCGCCTGGCAGGCATGTCGCCCGGTTTCGGTGATTCGATCCGGACCGCTCCTTGAATACGAAGCTGTTTGCAAGACCGCACACGGTCAGGGCCGCCCGCTGGCTTTGTGACGTGATGGCCGTTGCCCGAAAGACACAATGGCAATCTATTAGCTGCAATCCGGGTTCGCGCAAAAATACCAGGCCTTTGCTACCGCCGTTTCGGCTTGCAAACGGCGGGCTGTCTGCTTTACATGAACATACTCATATTAATGCAAGTTTTGAATTATTCGATTGATAATCAGCGTCCGGCGGTTTTAAGGGCGCGAATGAGGTTAGGCCATTCATGTCTGAAAATGTGGATCTGCGGCGCCGTTTTCGCGCAAACCGCTTGTCATCCGGCTCTTCGAAGGCCGGTCCGGCCCGGCAAAAAAACGGATCGAGACGGATAAACAGACGGCTTTTGACGGCGGCCTCGGTGTTCGCCATCGTGGCGGCGCCGGGTGTGGGAGGCCTTTACGGCGGACGCTATGGCGGGCGCGCCTGGGCGCAGGCGCTGCCGAATGGCTGCGTGTCCAGCGGCACAAATCCGAACGTAGCGGTGGACGGCGATACGGTAACGTGTACCGGGGATATCGATGAAACCATCGCAACCAATGTCGAAGACATCACCATCAATATCGGCAATGCCTCAACGGTTGCGACCGTCAATACCAGTTCCGGCACCGGCCTCAGTACGGTGAGCCGCTACGGCTCATTGACAATCAACATGGACAATGCCGCCTCCAGCATTACCGGCGGCACATTCGGCATCTTTGCCCGGAACCAAGGCAGCGACGCCTTGACGATCACGGCCACGGGTGATGTGACAGGCACGAATGGCGTTGGCATCCTTGCCGGGAACTTTGGCAGCGCCACGGACCTGACCATCAATGCGGCGGCGGTCAGCGGCGGCACAAACGGCATCGAAGCTTTTAACTATGGCAGCGGCGCCTTGACGATCACGGCCACAGGTGATGTGACAGGCACGAATGGCGTCGGCATCTTTGCCCTGAACTATATCCTCAGCGGCGCCTTGACGATCAATGCGGCGGCGGTCAGCGGCGGCACACGCGGCATCGAAGCCCGGAACGATGGCAGCGGCGCCTTGACGATCACGGCCACGGGTACTGTGACAGGCACGCATTACGATGGCATCAATGCCACGAACTCAAGTAATGGCACGGGCCTGACCATCGATGTAGCATCGGTCAGCGGCGGCAGAACCGGCATCGCTGCCCGGAACGATGGCAGCGGCGCCTTGACGATCAATGCGGCGGCGGTCAGCGGCGGCACACTCGGCATCGCTGCCCTGAACTTAGGCAACGGCGCCTTGACGATCACGGCCACGGGTGATGTGACAGGCACGAATGGCATTGGCATCTCTGCCCTGACCGCAGGTGGCGGCACGGACCTGACCATCAATGCGGCGGCGGTCAGCGGCGGCGCACGCGGCATCGATGCCCGGAACTATGGCAGCGGCGCCTTGACGATCACGGCCACGGGTGATGTGACAAGCACGAATGGCATTGGCATCTTTGCCACGAACTTCAGTAGAAGCACGGGCCTGACCATCAATGCGGCGGCGGTCAGCGGCGGCAGAACCGGCATCTATGCCCTGAACGATGGCAGCGGCGCCTTGTCGATCACGGCCACGGGTACTGTGACAGGCACG
>NZ_CFHWAF010000039.1:0-34753 GCF_984452065.1 Hoeflea sp.
GTTCCGCACTTCACGGTGCAGTTTGTGGGATCGCTTGCCTTGCTCGCCGCGTTGTCCTGGCCTCTCGCCCTTCCGGTCTTTGTCTGGATCGTCACCAACCTGGTGATCGCGGTTCTGGCCGTGCCGCTGTTTTCCATGCGCTCGCGCCGCACCGCCCGGGCGCGCAGCCTCGTTGCAGGCGCCATGACGGACCTCTACAGCAACATCCAGATGGTCAAGCTGTTCGCCGCCGAAGACAGTGAGGCCGGGGCGTTGCGCACCATTATCAGAAAAGCCGTCAAGACCGAGCAGCATGAGCGGCGTATCTATCTGACGACCGACAGTCTCGTCATTCTTCTCAACGTCCTGCTGACACTCGGCAACGTCGCCATCGGTCTTTGGGGCCTCGTCAGCGGGTTTGTTTCGATTGGCGAATTCGTTGCCTCGATCGCCATCGTCCAGCGCCTGTCGGCCAACGCGCGCGCCTTCGTTCAGATGGGACAGCAGATCTTCCAGGCGGTGGGCACGATCCGCGACGCGATGCCGGTCGTCACTTCATCCGCCAAGATAACCGACGCGCCGGATGCCGCGCCGCTGGCGATCGGCTCCGGCGAGGTCGCGTTCAGGGATATCCGCTTCCAGTACCAGCCGGGGCAGCCGGTGATCGGCGATCTGTCGCTCACCGTGCGCGCCGGAGAGAAGGTCGGGCTCGTCGGCGTGTCGGGCGCGGGCAAATCCACCCTGGTGAGCCTGCTCTTGCGGTTCTTCGATCCGGAGGAGGGGAAGGTCCTCATCGACGGGCAGGATATCCGCCGCGTCACCCAGGAAAGCCTGCGCGAGAGCATCGGCGTCGTCACCCAGGATGTCTCCCTGCTGCACCGCTCCGTCGGCGACAATATCCGCTACGGGCGCCCCGGTGCGTCCGACGAAGAGCTGCGGCACGCCGCCGTGCTGGCCGAGGCCGACGGCTTCATCGCCGGCCTGAGGGACAGCGAGGACCGCACGGGCTATGAGGCCTTCGTCGGCGACCGCGGCGTGAAGCTCTCCGGCGGGCAGCGCCAGCGCGTCGCGATCGCGAGGGTGCTCCTGAAAGACGCGCCGATCCTGGTGCTGGACGAGGCGACATCCGCGCTCGACAGCGAGGCCGAGGCGGCGGTGCAGGACAAGCTCGCCATCCTCATGGAGGGCAAGACCGTGATCGCCATCGCGCACCGGCTGTCGACCATCGCCAGCATGGACAGGATCGTCGTGCTCGACGAAGGCCGTATCGCCGAAGAGGGATCGCCCGCCGACCTGCTTCAGCGGGACGGCCTTTATGCGCGGCTGTGGAAGCGGCAGACCGGCGGATATATCGCCGACTCCATCGAAGAGGCCTGAGCCGGACCGGTTCAGGACGTTTCCGTCAGCACGGCATCGAAATGTGCGGTTTCGCCGATCACGCCGAGCGCCGTGCGGCCGATCTTGCTGGCGGTCGCCAGCAGCAGGGCGCTGTCGGCCGCCGCGATGGCGGCCTTCTTGACCGCGATCTTGGAGAGATCGAAATCCATCACCCGCCCGTCCCCGTCAATTGCGGAACAGGCGATCAGGGCGAAGTCGAGCTGGACATCGCGCAGGAAGCGGGTCACCTCGTCGCCGATCAGCGAGCCGTCCTTGCCGGCCATGCGGCCGCCCAGCACATAGACCTGATGCTCCGTCGGATCGAAGGCCATGGCCGCGCGCATGGAGTTGGTGAACACGCGAAAGCCCGGCCGGCGCGCCAGCTCCCTCGCACAGGCTTCAATCGTCGTCCCGACATCGAGATATAAGGACGCACCGTCGGGAATGCGCTCCGCCGCCTTGCGGCCGACAGCGGCCTTCTCCGACTGAGCCAGCTGCCGCTTGGCGCCGTAATCGAGACGGGCCGATTCAACCGCCCCGACAGGCCCCGCGCCGCCATGGAAGCGCTGCAGCCGCCCGTCATTGGACAGCGCGATAATATCCCGGCGCACCGTCTGGGCCGAGACACCGAACTGGACCGCCAATGCCTCGATCGTGACAAAACCGGTCTCCTGAGCCTGCTTCAGGATCACGGTCTGCCGGCGGGTGAGCGCAGCATCTTTCTGATGGACTGTCATAAATCTGCATAACTCCGCTGCCAATTTGTAAGATAATTTACATATCGTGCGGGTTGTGACAATGGGGCAAGCCTATTTTCTACTGGATGACGGCACGGTCCGCATCGACGATACGGTTCTGCATCCCCACACCTGGGTGCGCGCGCCTCTCGAGACCGCGCAAACCGGCCGGACGCTGGATGTCCGCGAAGTTTTCACCGTCCTCGGCCAGGCCGCCCCGCTGCGGCATCTGGTGGTCGGCGTCATCGGACCGCGCGACGCAACCGCGCAACAGGAAAAGACCGCGGAAGCCGTCGGTCGCGTCCTCGGCGAACGGGGCCTGACCGTTATCTGCGGCGGCAAATCAGGCGTTATGGAAGCCGTCTGCAGGGGTTGCAGCGCCGTCGGCGGCCTTGCGGTCGGCATCCTGCCGGGCAGTACGCCGGATGACGCCAACCCTTTTGTGGGCATCCCGCTTCCCACCGGGCTGAGCGAGGGACGCAACATGATCATCGCCAAGGCGGCCCGGGTGCTCGTCGCGGTCGGCGGGTCCTACGGGACGCTCAGCGAAGTGGCCTACGGCCTTCACTTTTCAAAGCGCGTCATCGGGCTTGAAGGCGCCCCGCAGGTCGACGGGGTCACCCATGCGCAAAACGTCGATGCCGCGCTGGATCTGACCCTCGAGGCGCTGATCGCCTCGGCACAGACTGTGGATCGTGTCGCAGATGTGTAATAATTCCTACATCACTTCACCATGACGGATGCGCTTACCCTTGACGGCGTGAGCAAGCGCTTCGGCGACACGGTCGCGGTCGACAATGTCTCCCTGTCGCTTCACCGCGAGGAGTTCGTCGCATTGCTGGGCGCGTCCGGATGCGGCAAGTCGACGACACTGCGGCTCCTCGCCGGTCTCGAAGCGCCCGATGCCGGCCGCGTCCTGCTGCGCGACCGGGATGCCACGGCCGATACCGCCGCGGCACGCAACATCGCCCTGATGTTCCAGTCCTATGCGCTCTATCCGCATCTTTCGGTCTACCAGAACATCGCCATGCCGCTGCGCCTGCGGGGGCTCTCGGTGATCGGCAGGCTGCCGGGCGCAGGGCTCTTCAGCAGCACGGTCAGGCGCGTTTCCTGCGATATCAGGCAGAAGGTCCTGCAGGTGGCCGAGGTGCTGCGCCTTGGCGACCTTCTGGCGCGCAAACCCGGTCAGCTCTCCGGCGGGCAGCAGCAGCGGGTCGCGCTGGCGCGGGCGCTCGTGCGCGAGCCCTGCGCCTTTCTCCTGGACGAGCCGCTCTCCAATCTCGACACCCAGCTGCGCGCCGACACGCGCGACGAGATCCGGGCGCTGCACCGGCGCACCGGCTATCCGTTCCTGCTGGTCACGCACGACCAGTCGGATGCGCTGTCCATGGCCGACCGGGTGGCGGTGATGATCGACGGGCGGATCGCCCAGACCGGTTCGCCGCGGGAGATATTCGGCGCGCCGGCGAGCATCGACGTGGCGCGGTTCATCGGACATCACCGCATGAACATCCTGCCGCCGGGATCGGGCACGACGCTGCATGCGGCGGGCGCCGGCCTGCATATCGGCGTGCGGCCCGAGGATCTGACGCTTGATCCCGCCGGACAGCTGGTCGCCGTGGTTGAAAGCGTCGCCTTTCACGGCGAAGAGACCATCGTGCAGCTTCGCGGCCCGTCTTCGGCACATCTTCGCCTTGTTCTGCGTGGCGGTCAGGCCTGCCCGCAGCAGGGCGGGACAGTCCGTTTGGCGGCGGCGGCTGATGCCCTGCACGGTTTCGACAGGGACGGCAGGCGCGTGGAGATCGGCCGATGAGACGCGGCGCTCTGACCGATCTGCTGCTCGTCGGGCCGGCGGCGCTGGCGGTGGTGCTGTTTATCTTCCTGCCCGTCGGCGTCGTGTTCGTGCTCGCCTTTACCGATTATCAGGTCGGGGCGCAGAACGCCGAATGGGTCGGCATCGGCAACTTCGCCACCCTGTTCGGTTCGCGGCTCGGCCGCAACGCGCTGATCAACACGCTGCTCTACTCGGCCATCGTGATCCCGGCTTCGGTGGGCCTCGGGCTTCTCGTCGCCCTCGGCCTGCACGGCCTCAGCCAATCGCTTCCACGGGTTTCCGCCGTGCTGCGGACGGTCTATTTCCTTCCCGTGGCCGCGACACTCGTTGCCATGGCCGTCGCATGGCAGATGCTGCTGCACCCCTCGCTCGGCCTGATGAACCAGTGGCTCGCCGCGCTCGGCCTGTCCACGCAGCAATGGCTGACGGACCGCAATCTCGTTCTCTACACGCTTGCGGCCATCGGCATCTGGCAAAGCATCGGCTACAACATGGTCCTGTTCCTGGCCGGGCTCGCCGCCATTCCCACCGCCCTTTACGACGCCGCGGAGGTCGACGGCGCGGAAGACGGCTGGACGCGTTTCTGGACCGTTACATGGCCGATGCTCGGCCCGACGACGCTGTTCGTCCTGATCGTCACGGCGGCCAATGCGTTCAGGGTGTTCGAGACCGTCGCGACCATGACACAGGGAGGTCCGGCCTTTGCCTCCGACACGATCGTCTACGCCCTCTACCGGGAAGGTTTCGTCTATTTCAAGGCCGGTTATGCCAGCGCCATCACCGTGGTCTTCTTTGCAGCGCTCCTGCTTCTGACCGCGTTTCAGATCCTCCTCATAGAACGCCGGGTGCATTACCGATGAGACCGGCGGCGCTCCTTTCCCTCGGCCTGATCTCGCTCGGCGCGGCGATGGTTCTGCTGCCGTTCGTCTGGATGATCTCGGTGGCCCTCAAACCGCATGCGGAGATCTTCACCACGAACGTGTCGCTGCTGCCGGCACGGCCGACGCTTCAGAACTTCTGGAAGGCGCTCGCCGAGACCGATATTCCGCTTTACCTCCTCAACGGCGTGATCGTGACGGGCGGCATCCTGGTGCTGCAACTGGCGATCACCGTGCCGTGCGCCTATGCCCTCGCCCATCGCCGCTTCGCCGGACGAACGCTGCTTTTCGGCGCGGTCGTGGCGGCGCTGCTGGTGCCGTTCCATGTCACCGCCATACCGATCTTCCTGGGATTTGCCTGGGCGAAGCTCCTGAACAGCTATACCGCGCTGATCCTGCCGTTCATAGCATCGGCGTTCGGGCTTTTCCTCCTGCGTCAGGCCTTCGCGCAAATTCCGGCAGAGCTGATCGACGCCGCCCGCGTCGACGGGATGAGCGAGATGGGCATTGCCTGGCGCGTCGCCTTTCCCCTTGGCCTGCCGACGGTGATGGCATTTTCGATCTTCTCCGTGACCGCCCACTGGAACGACCTCTTCTGGCCGCTGATCGCAACCACCGATCCGCATCTCGCCACGCCGCCCCGGGGCATCCTTTTCTTCCGTGACGAGGAAAGCGGCGACGATGTCGGCCCGCTGATGGCCGGCGCCACGCTGATCACCCTGCCGCTGATCCTGGGCTTTCTCCTGGCGCAGAAGCGTTTCACCCAGGGGCTCGCCAACACGGGACTGAAGAAATAAGTACCCGCGTAGCAACCGGGGCCGCCCGCCCCTCCATTCCATGACACTGAAGAGGAACATCATGAAGCATCTCCTTCTATCCGCCGGTATCGTCCTCGCCGCAAGTTCGGCAATGGCCGAGACCGAAATCCGGGTCCATTACGCCATCCCCACCATCTGGGCCGAAACCCAGGACGCGCTCGCCACCGCGTTCATGCAGGCCAATCCGGACATCAAGATCACCATTGACGGTCCGGCCGAAGGCTACGCAGACGGCGTGCAGAGGCTGCTGCGCGAGGCGGTCGCCGGAACCGCGCCGGATGTCGCCTATGTCGGCCTCAACCGCTGGCGTATCCTCGAAGACCGCGGCCTCACTCAACCGCTCGACGGTTTTCTGCCCGGGGATCCGATGGCCGCCGGATATACGCCGGCGTTACTCTCCCTTGGCCAGTTCGAAGGCATCCAGCATGCGCTCGGCACGTCGGCCTCGACCATGGTCATGTATGTCAATCCGGATCTCGTCGAACAGGCCGGCGGCTCGATGGACGATTTCCCGGAAACCTTCGACGGGATCATCGAACTTGCTGCCAGGATCGATGCGCTTGGCGACACCATCGAGGGCGTGTGGATCCATCGCCACGACTGGCGCTTCCAGTCGCTCCTGGGCTCGCATGGCGGACGTCCGATGACCGAGGACGAAAGCGACATTACGTTCGACGCCGAGGCCGGCAAGACCGCGGCGGGCCTTTACCAGCGCTTCGCCAAGGAAGCCGGCATGTCATCCATGTCGCAGAACGATGCACGCCAGGCGTTTCCCGCCGGAACGCTCGGCATCTTCTTTGAAAGCTCTTCGCTGCTGACCCGCTTCGAAGAGGGCGCGGACGGAAAGTTCGACGTCACCGTGCTCGGCACGCCGGTCGTTGCCGAGGACAATGTCTATTTCCCGACCGGCGGCTCGGCCATCGTCATGTTGACCCCGGACGTCGAGAAGCAGAAGGCGGCATGGGAATACATCTCCTTCGTCACGGGCCCGGAAGGCCAGAAGATCATCGTCGAGAACACCGGCTATGCGCCGGCAAACAAGATCGTGCTCGATGACGAGGCGTATCTCGGCGCCTATTACGCGGCGAACACCAACGCCAGGACCGCGCATGCCCAGGTCGCCGCCCATGCCGGCCCCTGGTATGCCTATCCCGGTGCGGAAGGTGTGGCCGTGACCGACCTGATCGCCGCCGCGCTGGTCGAGGTCACGGAAGGCGCAGAGGTGGATGCGACGATCTCGGAACTCGCCGACACGCTTCGCATGCAGCTTCAGATGAAGTGATTGCAGACCGGATTCCGGCCGCATCCGGCTTGGCGGGTGCGGCCGCTGCAGCCCCAGCATTTTCCCCATCCAGTCCTTTTCAATATGAGGCTTACAAAATCCGCAATATGCCGTTCTGAAAAGACCGCGATCGGGCGCGCATCTCGGAAGCCGTAGCGATCAGAGCATGCCGCCGACGACGTTGCTTATGCGGAACCCCTCATTGGCCGCCTGGTAGATCGGCCGCGGCGGGTGTGAGGTGATGTCGATCTCGCGGCTCAGCCATTGCCACGCCTCCAGCCTTTGCAGCGACTGGGAGAGTGCGCGATCGGTTATGGGCGACAGGGCGCTCTTGATATCGACAAAACGGCTGGGCCGGCGGCTGACGGCAAGGACAGGAATGGTCCAGGCGCGGCGAAGCAGGGGCTGCCCGGATTTATCCGGCAGAGCGTCGGCAATCGCGGCGGCCATTTTTGCGAACCTTATTCCCTCCCCGGTCAAGCGGTATTCGGGCCTTAAGGGGTGACCATGTCCGGCGTTGCGCTCCAGCAGCCCGAGTTCGACAAGATGCGCCAGGCTCTTGGCGAATGCCGTCCGGCTCGCGCCGGAGGCGACGAGGAGCGGCGCCTGCCGGCCCGGAACACCGTTATGCATCGCCTTCAGGATGGCCATGGACCATGAACGGGACGTAATGTTGACAAGTTTGTCTATGTCCATAAAGTATAGTATATATAAATTTAGTCCAAAGGGAAATCGCGATGGCTGTTGTTACACTGAACGATAGGATCACCTTTGCGCTGTCGGTCAGCGACCGGCACGCAAGCGCGAAATGGTATGGCGACATGCTCGGCTTCGAGCTCCTGCATCACATCGACGAGGCCGGATGGAGCGAGGTCAAGACCATGACCGAGGGCGTGACGCTGGGAATGGGCGAGCAGACGGAGCCGGCCCCCGGCAATGCCGTTCCGGTTTTCGGCGTCGCCGACATCGTTGCCGCGCGGAGCGCGCTGGAGGCCGAGGGGGTCAAGTTTGACGGCCCGACGGATACGATTGAAGGCATGGTCAGCACCGCGACCTTCTACGACCCGGACGGCAATGCACTCATGATCGCACAGGATTTGACGCAATAGAGCGAGATGAGGTTAGAGCAAGTCCGCTCACGTCTCCAGCGAATAGCCGGCACCCCTCACCGTGCGGATCACGTCGCGCATGTTGGAGAGGTTGAGGGCCTTGCGCAGGCGGCCGACATGGACGTCGACGGTGCGTTCGTCCACATAGATATCGTGACCCCAGACGCCGTCGAGAAGCTGGGAGCGGGAAAAGACCCGTGTCGGCGAGGTCATGAAGAATTCCAGCAGCCGGAATTCCGTCGGGCCGAGCTTGATCTCGCGGCCGCGGCGGTAGACGCGATGGGTCTCGCGGTCGAGCTCGATATCGCCGGCCTTGAGCACGGTCGAAATCGTCTCCGGCTTGACCCGGCGCAGGAGCGCGCGTACGCGGGCCATGAGTTCCGGTGTCGAGAACGGCTTGACGACATAGTCGTCGGCGCCGGTGGAAAGGCCCCTCACCCGTTCGCTTTCCTCGCCGCGCGCGGTCAGAAGAATGATCGGCAGGCGCTCGGTCTCGGGGCGGATGCGCAGCCGGCGGCACAGTTCTATGCCCGAGAGCCCCGGCAACATCCAGTCGAGGATCAACAGATCGGGAACGCGTTCCTGCAGCTTGATCTCGGCCTCGTCGCCGCGCAGAACGGTATCGACCTCGTAACCCTCGGCCTCGAGATTGTAACGCAGGAGAACGCTCAGCGCCTCCTCGTCTTCAACAACAGTGATTTGCGGTGCTATACCCATGTTCATTCTCCGGCGGCGCGCCGATCGCGGCCCGCCCGCCCGTCACTCGTCGGCGCCCACGCTCGCCGTTTCGTCGTCTTTCGGCCTGTCGGGCGAAAGCTGGGAGCCGGTGCTGATATAGTATACGGTCTCGGCGATGTTGGTGGCATGATCGCCGATACGCTCGATGTTCTTGGCGCAGAACAGCAGATGGGTACACGCGGTGATGTTGCGCGGGTCTTCCATCATATAGGTGAGCAGTTCGCGGAACAGGGAGGTGTAGATCGCGTCGATTTCCTCGTCGCGTTCGCGGATGGAATTGGCAAGCTCCGGAGAGCGGGACGAATAGGCGTCCAGCACTTCCTTGAGCTGCGTCAGCGCCAGCTCGGCCAGGTGATCGAGACCGCGCACCAGCTTCTTGGGCTGCGCCATGCCGTGGACGGCAAGCACCCGCTTGGCAATGTTCTTGGCCATGTCTCCGACGCGCTCGAGATCGGCGGCGATGCGGATCGAGCCGATAATATCGCGCAGATCGGCGGCCATGGGCTGGCGCTTGGCGATGACCAGCACGGCCTTCTCGCCGATCTGACGCTCGGCGTCGTCGAGGAGCAGATCGTCGGAGATCACCTTCTGGGACAGCCCCGCGTCGCCATTGACCAGCGCGGCGACGGATTCTTCGAGCATGCGCTCGGCAATCCCGCCCATTTCGGCAATGCGCCGCGCCAGGAACTGCAGATCCTCGTCGTAGGACGTAACCGTATGCGCGGCAAGCTGGCTGTTGGAGTTCTGTTCGCTCATGATCTTTCCTGTCCGCGCAAGATCAGCCGAAGCGGCCGGTGATGTAGTCCTGGGTGCGCTGATCGTCCGGGTTGGTGAACATCTTGTCCGTATCGCCTTCCTCGACCAGACTGCCGAGATGGAACATGGCGGTGCGCTGCGAGACCCGCGCGGCCTGCTGCATGGAGTGGGTCACGATGACGATCGTGAAGTTCTGGCGCAGTTCATCGATCAGTTCCTCGACCTTGGCGGTGGCGATCGGATCGAGCGCCGAACAGGGCTCGTCCATCAGGATCACCTCAGGGCTGACGGCGATGGCGCGGGCGATGCACAGGCGCTGCTGCTGACCGCCCGAAAGGCCGGTGCCGGGCTCATGGAGCCGGTCCTTGACTTCATCGAACAGGCCTGCCCTGCGCAGGCTGGTCTCGACAATTTCATCAAATTCCGTCTTGCTTCTGGCCAGACCATGGATGCGCGGGCCGTAGGCGATGTTCTCGTAGATCGACTTCGGAAAGGGGTTGGGCTTCTGGAACACCATTCCGACACTCGCCCGCAATTCGACAACGTCGACGGATGCATCGTAGATGTCGGCGCCGTCGAGCGTGATGCTTCCTTTCACGTCGCACCCGTCGATCGTGTCGTTCATGCGGTTGAGGCAGCGCAGGAAAGTGGACTTGCCGCAACCGGACGGACCGATGAGCGCCGTCACCTGATATTGCCGGATATCGAGGTCGACGTCGTAGAGCGCCTGCGAGCCGCTGTAAAAGACGCTCACCATGCGGCCCTGCATCTTTATCGGCGGTTGCGTTTCGGTTTTTGCGCCGACCGCCTCTTCAACTGCTGCTTCCGACATCATATTCATCCTTCAATACCCCATACCTTTGACTTCATGCACCGCCGGACGTCCCCTTGCAACCTGCAAACCGGACGACCGTCCCGGTCGGCGACGTCACCAGCGGCGCTCGAACCGGTTTCTCAGGAATACCGCCAGCCCGTTCATCAGGATCAGGAAGCCGAGCAGCACCAGAATGGCCGCGGACGTCCGCGACACGAACCCGCGTTCCGGGCTGTCCGCCCAGATGTAAATCTGTGTCGGAAGCGCGGTCGACGCGGAAAACACACCTTCCGGATGACTGGTGATAAAGGCGTTCATGCCGATAAGCAGCAGCGGCGCGGTCTCGCCCAGCGCCTGCGCCAGCCCGATAATCGTGCCGGTGAGAATGGTCGGCATCGACAGCGGCAGCATGTGATGAAAGACCGCCTCGTGCCGCGACGCTCCGACACCGAGCGCTGCTTCCCTTATCGATGAGGGAACCGAGCGCAATGCGGCCCGCGTGACGATGATCATGGTCGGCAATGTCATGAGCGACAGGACCATGCCACCGACCAGCGGCGCCGAGCGCGGCAGGCCGAACCAGCCGAGGAAAACGGCAAGGCCGAGCAGACCGAAGACGACCGAAGGCACCGCGGCCAGATTGTTGATGTTGATCTCGATGAGATCGGTCAGTCTGTTCTTGGGCGCAAATTCCTCAAGATAGACGGCCGCCGCGATGCCGATCGGGAAACTGATCAGGAAACACACCAGCAGGGCCCAGAACGAGCCGGAAATCGCGCCGGCGAGACCGGCAAGCTCCGGAAAGCGGGAATCGGCATTGAGGATCAGGGCGACGTTGAACGGTTTGGAGACGACACCCTTTGCCTTGAGCTGGTCGAACCACTCGATCTGCTGATCGCTGACACGTCTGCGATCCTCGAGGACATCGCGGGAAATCTGGCCCTTGGCAAACTGATCCAGCGGATCGGCAAACGGCACATTGAACGTGAAGGTCTTGCCGATCAGATCGGGATTGTCGATCACATGGTTGCGGACCAGGAACGGCGCCGAGGAGGTGAACATGCCGAAATAGGCACGCCGCTGCGCGCGCGGAATCTCAGTGGGATCGAGCGCAAGCAGGGATGAGCGGACGATGTTGCGCCAGGGCCCATTCATCAGGTCGTCCGGATCAAGCTCGGCATTCGTGAGGTCGACCGTGATCTCAGCCTTGGTCTGCACGAAGGCCGACGCGCCCGTGTAAAGAAGCGTGGAAATCAGAAGGGCCAGAAAGCCGATGGCGAATGAAATCGCGGCGATACCATAGCGCTGCAGCCTGCGGTCGGCGGCATAACGCTTGCGGCGGCGCGCCGCCATTTCCGGCGACTTCCAGGCGGGGCGGGCGAGCGGTGTTTCCGCGACATCAGACATCAGTACTTCTCCCGGTACTTACGCACGATGCGCAGCGCAATCAGGTTGAGGAACAGGGTTATGATAAAGAGCATCAGACCGAGCGCGAAGGCGGCAAGCGTTTTCGGATTGTCGAACTCGGAATCGCCGATCAGAAGCGTGACGATCTGAACCGTGACGGTCGTCACCGAGTCGAGCGGGTTGAGCGTCATCTTTGCAATCAGTCCGGCGGCCATGACGACGATCATCGTCTCGCCGATGGCGCGGCTGAGCGCGAGAAGCACGCCGCCGACGATCCCCGGCAGGGCCGCCGGAAGCAACACCTTGCTGACGGTTTCACCAGTGGTCGCTCCGATCGCCAGCGAACCGTCACGAATCGACTGCGGAACCGCGGCGAACGCATCGTCCGACAGAGACGATATGAACGGGATGAGCATGATGCCCATGACGCCGCCGGCCGCGATCGCGCTGTTGGGCGCGACATCGAGACCGATGCTGAGGCCGAACTGCCTGAGCGCCGGAGCGACGGTCAGCACCGCGAAGAACCCGTAGACGACGGTGGGGATGCCGGCGAGCACTTCCAGCATCGGCTTGACGAATGCACGGAACCGCGGCGAGGCATATTCGGTCAGATAGATGGCCGAGAGGATGCCCACCGGTACCGCAACAAGCATCGCCAGCGCCGCAACCAGGATGGTGCCGAGGAAGACGGGGATCGCGCCGAACGCGCCCTGTCCGGCGACCTGGTCCTCGCGCAGCGGTATCTGCGGCTCCCACCGCAGGCCGAACAGAAATTCGGTGACCGGCACGCGATTGAAAAACTGCATTGCCTCATAGACGAGCGAGGCGACGATCCCGACCGTCGTCAGAATCGCCACGGTCGAGGCGAAAACCATGAAGACGGTGACCGAACGCTCGAAACTGTGACGTGCGAGGAAGCGCTTGGACACGGACATGATGGCGAAACCGGCGCCGGCCAGCGCGATAATCACAACGGCCGCCGCCAGCAGCAGATTGGCGGTCGAATTGAGGGATTTGAGGTTCTCAACCGCCGCAGTGATCTGAGGCGTCGGCTCGCGGAAGATGTTTCCGGCGGCAACCTGCCTGATTTCGCTGATGAGCAGGTCGCGTTCGGCGCCTGTCATGGCGTCGGCGCCCGGATAGGCACTCATCAAAAGGCCGTCGACGACCGAACCTTCAAGAAGAAGCCACAGAAGCACAAAGATGAAGGCCGGAATGGCGGTATAAACGAGGGCGTTCAATCCATGATAGATCGGCCTTGAATGCAGACCGCGCACATCGCTGCCGGCGACGGTCACGGCCCGCCTTGACGCTATATAATAGGCGATTACCGCCGCGACGAGCAGAAACAGAAACAGATATCCGACCATCACATCCCCCGAAAAACCGCCCCGGCGAAATGCCGGGGCAGGTTCAAGTCTATTTACATTGCAAGCTTCGAGGCGTTCAGGACATTGTCCTGCATCTTCGCCCGGGCTGCGTCGTCAAGCGGCGTCAGGCCGCGCTCGGCCAGATATCCGTCCGGACCGAGAGCCTCTTCCGACATGTACTCGACGATGAAGTCCTTCATGCCGGGGATCACTTCGCGGTGCGCGTTCTTGACGTAGAAGTACAGCGGCCGCGAAACCGGATAGGAACCGTCGGCGATGGTCGCGAAGTCCGGTGCGACACCGTTGATCTTCACACCCTTCAGCTTGTCGGCATTTTCGTACAGGAACGAGTAACCGAAGATGCCGATGGCGTTCGGGTCGGCCTCGAGGCGCTGAACGATCAGGTTGTCGTTTTCACCGGCTTCGATGAACGGGCCGTCCTGGCGCATGCGCGAGCACTTTTCTTCCCAAGTGTCTTCGTCCGCATCTTCCAGTTCCTTCATGCCCGGAAGCGCGTTGCAACCGTCATGCATGGCCAGTTCGACGAAGGCGTCGCGCGTGCCGGAGGTCGGGGGAGGACCGAAGGCGACGATCGGTGCATCGGGAAGCGAGGCGTCGATATCCGACCATTTCTGGTTCGGGTTGGCGATGAAGCCGCCATTGCCGTCCGGAAGTTCGGCGGCAAGCGCCCTGAAGATCTGCTCTTCGGACAGGTCCCAGTCGGCTTCGTTGCCGCGCGATACGGCGATCGACAGACCGTCATAACCGATCAGTGCTTCGGTGATGTCGGTCACGCCTGCATCGGCGCAAAGCTTCTTCTCGGAGTCCTTGATAGCGCGCGAAGCACCCGTGACATCGGGATGGTCCGGGCCGATGCCGCCGCAGAACACCTTGAAGCCACCACCGGTACCGGTCGACTCCACAACGGGAGCCGAATTACCGGTCTTGTTGGAATATTCCTCAGACACGGCCTGCGTGTACGGGAAGACCGTCGACGATCCGACGATCTTGATCTGGTCGCGTGCCACGGCGGTGCCGGCGAATGCTGCCGAAGCCACCAGTGCGGCAGCGGTCAGTTTAAGCGTTTTCATAGGATTTTCCCCAATCGAGAGGCCTGCTTGAAGCTCCTTGCGGTAAAGCAGCCCATAATTTCTACTAACAGGTGACTCTTACCAACCTGTCCAACGCGGTTTTATGACAAGAGCGTTACAAGTTTATGACGATTTAAGTATTTGATTTTCAATTTATTTTTCTAAAGTTACCCAAGATATCTAACGCGGAGGCACACCGAATTTCACACGAAAGTCCGACCCCTTGCCGACCGTCGAATGGACAACAAGGCGCGCCCGGTGGCGTGTCAGTATGTGCTTGACGATCGCCAGCCCCAGACCGGTTCCCTTCCTGGACCGGCTGGCTTCGACATTGACCCGGTAAAACCGCTCGGTCAGGCGCGGCACGTGCTCCGGCGGGATTCCCGGACCGTTGTCGCTGACGCTGACTTCCACGCCCTCATTGCGGGTCTTGTCCTGCGGTATCACGCTGACCTCGACCCGGCCGCCGCTCTGACCGTATTTGCAGGCGTTCTCGATCAGGTTCTCAAAAACCTGGACCAGTTCGTCGCGGTCGCCCTTGACAATGACGGGCTCATCCGGAGCGCTGATCTCGATGTCGACGCCCAGTTCCTCGGCCAGCGGCTTGAGCGAATCCGATATGTGATTGACCAGCGGCACGAGGTCGACATTGTCGGTCGGCATCACATGGGCCTTGAGTTCCAGGCGCGACAGGGACAGGAGATCGTCGACCAGCCGGGTCATGCGGCTTGCCTGCTCGTGCATGATGTCGAGGAAGCGCTTGCGGGCCTCCGGGTCTTCCCGGGCGGGGCCGCGCATCGTTTCGATAAAGCCGAAGAGCGAGGCGAGCGGCGTGCGCAACTCGTGGCTAGCATTGGCGATAAAGTCCGACCGCATGCGGTCCATGCGGCGCGATTCGCTCTGGTCGCGAAAGGTCAGCATGTACAGCTCACTGCCGCCCTTCATGCCGGCAATGCCGGTCATGGGCGCCACGCGCACGCGAAACCAGCGCTCCGACGGCACCTTCTCGACATGCTCGATCGAGGCAGCCCGGCCCGTTTCGATCGCCTTGCGGACCATGTCGAGAATCGCCGGGGAACGCAGCAGGGAGGACAGATGCGCGCCATCCTGCATGGCGCCGAATTGCTGAACGGCCGCGGCATTGAGAAATCTGAGCACGCTGCCCGGCGCCAGGATGATCGCCGGATCGTCCATCGCTTCGCAGGTGTTGAAGACGATCCTCTCGAGCGGCACGCGCCTGTCCTTACGAAGCATCCTTTCCTGGCGGCGGGCCGAACGGGACTGCACCGGCAGCCCGGCGGCCGCAAAAACCAGCGCCAGCCCCGACAGGGCATGCCACAAGGGCACCTCGCGCGACAGCGACGCCAGCAGCGACAACACGGCCGCAACGACAAGGATGTAACGCGCATCGTAGAGACGCTGAACAACTCTATGGGTAAGTTCCTGCATGCCTTCCAATACGCCTTGCGCCCCGGATGCCGCTGCACCTACCGCGCCCTCGCCAAACCGGCAACCCTGTTGACCACCCCGGTCAGGACCGCCGGATGACGGATCGATGAACGCACATGGTGGAAAATCAGTTTCCGGCCCGGCAGCTGTTGCGGGTATAACAGGCCGAAAGCAAACGGGAAATGACATGATGAGCAAGAAGCAGGCGGACCGTTCGGTCGAGCTGGAGATAAACGGCCGAAAACGCCGCTTTGATATTGACGACCCGGACCTGCCGGACTGGGTCGATAAAAGGGCGTTCGGTTCGGAGAACTACCCTTATGAGGAAAAGCTCGACCGCGACGACTATGAAAAACAGATCAGGGTACTGCAGATCGAGCTGGTCAAGGTCCAGGCCTGGCAACAGGAAACGGGGGGGCGCGTCATCATCGTGTTCGAGGGCCGGGACGCGGCCGGCAAGGGCGGGTCGATCGCGGCGACCCGGGCCTATATGAATCCGCGCATGGCGCGCATCGTCGCGCTGCCGAAACCGACGGAACGCGAGCGCGGCCAGTGGTACTATCAGCGTTATGTGGACCATTTCCCGACATCGGGCGAAATGGTGCTGTTCGACCGGTCCTGGTACAACCGCGCCGGTGTCGAGCCGGTCATGGGTTTTTGCACCCCGCGGCAGCACGCACGATTCCTCGCCGAAACGCCGGATTTCGAACACATGCCGGTGCGCGAGGGCATCCACCTGTTCAAGTTCTGGCTCAACATAGGCCAGGAAATGCAGCTCAAGCGATTTCACGACCGGCGGCACAACCCGCTGAAGGTCTGGAAGCTGTCCCCGATGGATATTGCCAGCCTGGAGAAATGGGGCGACTACACGCAAAAGCGCAATCTGATGCTGGAGCACACCCACAGCAACCATGCGCCCTGGACCGTCGTGCGCGCCAATGACAAGCGGCGGGCGCGCCTCAACCTGATCCGCCATCTCCTGAGCGGGCTTCCCTACAGCGGGAAGAACCCGGATGCGATCGGCCGGATCGACGAACGGATCCTCGGCTCAGGCCCCGGCTTCCTGGTGGATTGAAGCAAGCGACGCGCGGCGCAACTCAGTTTTGCGGCTGAACGCGGATGGCGAACACGTCGACGCCATTGCCGGCGCCGGTGATATCGCTGTTGAGCGCCAGATAGCCGGCCTCGCCGGTTGCCGGAACCTTGCTCAGGTCAATGCTGAACACCACGTCGCCGATCTCATAGGTGACATCGAAGCGGTGGCGCCCGCAGTCATTGTCGGCGGCAAGCAGGCATTTGACATAAATCTGCGTCGGCGTGTCGGTGGTAGAGCGCAATGTGACGGCGACGAGGGACTTGCGCCCGGCAAGGCTCCGCATGACGGCAGCCGGCAGTTCGAAAAGCACTTCGGCGTCGGCGCCGCCGTCGGGCGATACGATCTGGAGAGCGGGACCCGCACCGGTCTCGACCAATGTCGCACGGGCGCTGCCCCGGCGCCCCACGCCCCCGGGATCCTGCGGCGAGAAGACCTGTGTCCAATCGCCGGAGAAAGCCCCGTTCGCAGGCGGATTTCCGACAAAATCACCGCCGTCGATCTTTGCCGGCGGATTCGGCACGCCCGTGCCGCGCTCCTGCTGGCTGATGAAAATGCCGCTATAGACCGACCACAGGATGCCGATGCCGACAAAGGCAATGGCCAGCGAAATCACCAGAATGAGGGAAAAGACCGGTATGCGGCGCTTGCCCTGACGGCCGCGCCGTCGCGAGGCGGGTTCGGCTCCAAGCAGATCGGCATCCGCCCTGATGCTTTTTTTGCGGCGGCGCGGCTCGCGTTTTTCCGCAACCGGCGCCGGAATGTCGCCGGGCTCGATCCGTTCGGCCCCTGGCGCATCCTTCGCCGGCTGGCGCGGCCTGCTCCTGCGCTCCTGGCGCGGCTCGCGCCGGGCGGGTTTCGGCGCTTCCGCGGCGGCGTATTGGGCTTCTATTTCGGCAATCAGCTCTTCAAGCTGGCGGCTCTGGTCCGAGGCGGCCTCGCCGCCCCATGTCCCCTGCTTCGCCTGACTGTTCATCAATGCCTCGCGTGCGGACTGATAGACGCGCTCGCGTAATTTCGGGTTGCCGCCGTCGACCGACTGCAGCGCCTTGCGGATCGCCGTTTCGAATGTCTTCACACGCAACTCCAGTCAACCGGCCGATCGCCGCTGTTCCCGCCTTTCGGGCGGCGGCGCGCGCGACAGGCTGCGATCCTGTCCCCCCGGAATCTCTCTTAACAGCTCGGAGTGCGTTTACAAACCCGGCCCGCCGACCGGTCTGGGGAAACGCGTTCCGGGTCCGTGCATACGCAATCCCGCGGCGCATCGATTTTCACTTTTCAGCCGGATCGCGGTCTGCTACCTCATTCTTACGTTTGCGTAAACGTCAATTAACAGGATCATGCTTCATGGCGCTTCCCGCTGTACTGAAAGACCACCTCCGCCTGCCGGTGATCGGCGCACCGCTCTTCATCATCTCGCATCCGCCGCTGGTTCTTGAACAGTGCAAGGCGGGGATTGTCGGCGCCTTTCCCGCGCTCAATGCGAGGCCCGAAGAGCAGCTCGACGCGTGGCTCGCCGAAATCACAGAAGAGCTGGGCAGCTACAACGCCAAAAATCCTGACCGTCCGGCGGCACCCTTCGCCGTCAATCAGATCGTCCACCGTTCGAACTCGCGCCTCGAGCACGATCTGAAGATGTGCGAGAAATACAAGGTTCCGATCGTCATTTCCTCCCTGGGCGCGGTGCCGGAGGTCAATCAGGCGATCCATGCCTATGGCGGCATCGTCCTGCACGATATCATCAACAACCGGCACGCCCGCTCCGCCATCAGCAAGGGCGCCGACGGCCTGATCGCTGTGGCGGCGGGCGCCGGCGGCCATGCCGGACCGCTCTCGCCCTTTGCGCTGGTGCAGGAAATCCGCGAATGGTTCGACGGGCCGGTCGCCCTGTCCGGCGCGATCGCCAATGGCGGCGCCATCCTGGCGGCCGAGGCCATGGGCGCGGACCTTGCCTATATCGGAACGCCGTTCATCGCGACGGATGAAGCGCGCGCCGTGGACGATTACAAGCGGATGATCGTCGACAGCGCCGCCGCCGATATCGTCTATTCGAACTTTTTCACCGGTATTCACGGAAACTACCTCAAGCCCTCCATCGCCAAGGCGGGCATGGATCCGGAAAACCTGCCCGAGGCCGATCCCTCGAAGATGAATTTCGACGAGAAGCAGACCGGCGCCAAGGCGTGGAAGGATATCTGGGGCTCCGGACAGGGCATCGGCGCGGTGAAATCCGTGCGTCCCGTGGCCGACTATGTCGATCAGCTTGCCGAGGAATACCATGCGGCGCGCAAGCGGCTGTCATTGCCGGCCTCCGCCTAAGCGCTGCGCGCGAGCACGCCGCCTTGAAAATGGCGGGGGCCGAGAAAATTCGCCGCCGGACGGCTTGAATTGTCCGCCGATTGCAGGTAATCGCCCTGCATCCTGGTTTGCCGCACACGGCACGGGCTGCTGTAGCTCAGTTGGTAGAGCACGTCATTCGTAATGATGGGGTCGGGGGTTCGAGTCCCTTCAGCAGCACCATTTCTTTCAATGGGTTAGAAGCAATCCGCACGTAAATGATGTGTTTCAGTTGGAATTTGGGACACGTTTCGGGACACAAGTGCACTTCTTTTGACGATGACAGAGACGATTGATCGTTACGTTGTTGAGCGTCTAACCATCAGCGAACGCCAATAATTCATTGGCTAACTGTGTCAATTGTTCCGATGACAGTTCTATTCGAAAACATTCGTCACACTGCTCGACGAACTGAAACTTGCCCCCTTCGGTTGGGTAGATCGCAAAAATTCTCTCTTCGGCCATTTGGTCCAAAACACTACCTCGCAAAAATCCGGGTTCGGTGCCGATTGTCATAGTTTCGGTCCTTTCATCCAAAGCTGTCGCTATGACTGTTTTAAGCAGCGTCAAAGAGCCGGCGCCAGAAACTCAATCCAATAATAACCGTCCGGATCCGCTGGCCCGATAATTCCAGCTTGCGTCTGAGACGTGTCGTGCTCAATCTCGCCATTCCGGCAAATTACCACGTGGTTCACGCCTGTGCGGCTTTTTCCCACCAAGAGATATCGAGCATCGGGATTCATTTGACCGACGCCTTCAATGATCTCGTGCACATCGGATTCGCCTGGATATAGGAACATGAAGCGACGCAAGCCGTAGTTTGTCATCAGCCATTCGTCCACTTTATCGAATGCCTTCTCGATATCTTCCCTCGGGGCATCTTTGTTCGACAGATCAGGCAGGTGCGGAACATCGTCCCGATCCAGATCTAAGAGGCAAGCTAGAACAGTCCGGAAGCAGTCTCCGTAGATACCCTTCTCAGGCTGATGCCGGTATTTCTGCGTGTGGTATCTCATGCGATCGACTCACCAAAGGTCTTCTGAATAGAGCTGCGGTGGATAGTTCAGGCGATCAATCTGCCGCGCTTCGAGGGCGATCCCAGCCGCCTCTCTTCTGCCGACGAATCGGCCAGTGCTTGTCAGGAAGCCTTGCTCATCCAATGCAACAATCCTGTCTTCGGTCAGCTTGCTCAGATACGCTTTGTCGAAAGCATGGATGAGCGTGTGGTGTCGCGCAGGCCTCGGTGCGCTGATTATGAGCCCGTCGATACACAAAGCCGCGGATACGATCGTCTCGGTCATCAAAAATCTATTCGTTGTCAGCAGATTGAACCGTCATTTCGTCGACGGGCTCAGTGACAGTCACTCGAACTTCGGCGCCGATGGCGCCGGCAAGCATGTTCTCGACTGCCGCGACATCGATGTGTGGAGGTTCCTGGGCGTTTTCGTCGACCACAATGCGAGCCGTCAACTGTGGGCGGGCGAACAGTGTTCTCGGCAGCTCCACCACACAGTGCATGGCGCGCTCATCAACCGCGATTGCGGGATTGTTCTTGAACGTCCGCGGGAGCCCACCGTGTTTGCTGAACCGGAGCCAGAAGCTGTATTTTATCGTTTGCGACATTTTCGATCCTCCGTATCTATTTCAATTGAATCCGGATCGGGCGCGCGGAAAGCCAGTTCCGTTCCTACCGGGAGACAAACCACATCACCTTGTTTCGTGATCACGATGACTGGACTGGTGACCACGGCTTGCATCGGAACCATGGGTGCTTTGATTCTTGTCGTGACAGCGTCCATTGTCATCAATTCAGCTCTTCGATTTCTGGTTGGTTTCGCTGCGTCCATACTGGACGGTCCTCAGTCCGTCCGTCCGCACACTTCACAGCGTTGGTGCTCTTCGAGTTCGAAGTATACGTCCTTGCAGAAAACGCAGCCCCGGCTCTCGCTGTCCCCAAGGGCTTCGCGAGCAGTCTTTCCACCGTCTTCTATGAGCCAATTTTCCGGCGACCAAGTTGGATCAGCCGGTGCAATTCCACCGGGGCCACTATCGCCAGGGTGACCATCCCATCCATCCGCATAGAACTTCAGCGCTTTCCTCAGTCGCTCTATTTCATTGGCGGCCTTCCGCAAGTCTGGTCCGTATGCATATGTACACGCAACCTTGTCGGCAGCGAGTGCTCGCAACTGTGTGGGGCTGTCTGGGTTTTCCAAATCTGGTGACATCTCTTCTGTCATGATTGGGTTTCCTTGAGGGCGGCGCTCAGAATGTTGTCGAGCCCCCTGTAGGGTCCGAATTTACTGTTCCATTTTTCAACAGCCTGTAACGCCTCACGCAGCCGCTCTATCTCTGCGTCCTTGGTCTTTATGATTGCCTCAGCCGCGTTGTTAGCTGTGCACCAATAGGACGCATCAGATCTCTGTTTTTCGATCTCTGCATCCTGCTCCTTAACCAGTGCTTCTATGGCGTGAAAGGTTTCAGGAGAGCAACGGGCGATGTGGGCAATATTTGCAAGCTGATAGCGGTCAATTTCTTCCTTGCCTGGAAAGCCTTGTGGTGCCGGCGTAATGTTGCAAATGATCGTACCTGTTTGGGCCGCCACTGGTGCACCCATTGTTGAGCTAATGGCGGTAGTGCCAACCCACGGCCCTGGCGTTACACCGTCCAGCCCTTCCATGATCCCGTTGAGTGCTTTGCGGCCTTCGTGATCAGTCATAGGTCCGACTCCGCCGTAGTGCTGCGCCCGTATTCGAACCCGTCGTTGAAAATGTCTTTCACATCGACAGGCTCCAATGCTTCCATCAGCCTTTCACGATAGTGCTGCTCTGCTGCTTCTTTGGCGGCTTCAAGAGATATGGCTTCGCCTTCGTCGACAATCCAATAACCGTCCTTTTGTTCGATATGCCAGTGAGATTTGGTTGCGAAGTATTCACCTACCGGCGTGCAAGCAGCGACGCATCCATTCGCGCGTTCTTCCCACTCAAGCGGCTTCATTCGGTACAGTTGGTCAGTCATCTCGGCAACTTTCTCCGGCTTCCGAAGTTGACGACGAGCTTCTGAAGTTCAGCGCAGCGATTGCGATCTGAATGGCTTCAGTCAATCCAGTTTCGTAGTCGTCCAGATCCTCCGGAGTTGCCCCGCCAGCGCGTGTGTATCGTCCGCAATCAGCAATCTCATTGAGAGCATTTTCCAGTGTTGTCAGAGCGGCTTCCTGTTCTTCGATACGATCGGCTGCCTCGTGCTGAATTGGCGGCGCTTCAAATTGCCTCCAACCAAACTCAGGTTTGCCATTGGGCAAATGCGGACCAATGGCGTAGTTGCCTCGCAAACGATCACAAAGGCTGTCCGGATTGTGTTTTGGCTCAGTCACCTCAATATCTCCCATCCGCTTCTGAAGCCGTGATCAACTCGTAATCCCATGCAGGATTCCAAGGCGGCAGGTTTTCCATGGCATAAGCGGCGGCCGGCCCCAGTTCGTCCTGCAGAAACCGGTCCACAACCGGTTTGACATGTGCGTGCCATCTCCTGTTCAACCAGGCCTGACTGTCCTGTTCGATTGTCTGCCCGCTGCTGTTTTCTTGAACTCGGGCGGCGTTGCGGCTTGCTAGGATCGGATGGTCAGCGCCGGCATCACGGATATTGAACAGATTGCCGGTATTGAGGATTTTTCTTTCATCACCAACCATTGTGTAGAGCGCCAGTGCAGCCACCTGATCCATGGCCGGAGAATCTGCCAGGAAAACACAGAGGTCAGCGAGAACGACGCCCTGTTTGTCGGCAATCTCGACTTTCACATTTCCATGGCCGGGGGCGTGCAGTGAGCGGCCACGGCTACACACGAAGTCGAACTCCCTGCCCGTTATCGTGATCCTGTCGCCTTCAAAAAATGCTTTGGCGGTTTCTTCACCCGTAACGTCTCTCAAAAGTTCATAGGATTTGGCGACAACCTTCCGCCGGGCTTTCCGCTGCCGTTTCGTGATCGGCTGGAGCGATTTTGTCGCTCTACGAAATTCCAGCTCTCTCTTTCGGTTGTCCTCGTCGATCAGCTGGTTGATGGTTTTGCAGGCCGCATCAAATTCCTTACGTCGGATCTTCACAGCACGTTCGATGAGCGCGCGCCATCTGTTGCAGTATTTCAGGATCACCGGATCCCGGCGGGCAGACCGCTGGATGCGTTTCCTGCTGCACGCCTTCCGCAGGCCTTTTTTTCCGACATGGCCGGCCTTCCGGACAGCGGTGATGACGTTGTGCGAAATCATGCCCTCGATCTCACGCAGCTGGTATGTGCTGCTGCGCAATCCAGTGATCGTCGCTGCATTGGCGACCGGGCGCGGAGCGATTTCATGCCATGCCAGATAGTCGGCCATTATTTCAGCGGTGAGTTCGGCCAGCGGCAAACGCTGACGGCGGTCCATCCATCCGTTCACGTCTTCGTGGATGTGCATGAAGTAGAAATGCGCATCAGCCGTGATGTCGAGCAGTTCCACCGCGCCGTCGAAGACATATTGAACGTCGGGAGCCGCCACCATTCTATCCGCCTTTCAAAGGCCGAGTGGCGACCGTGTTGCTTCTCGCAACCTCTTTCGCGGTCTCAGCACGGTGTGTCGTTTCGATCGGACCAGATGACGAAGACGCGGTAACTGCGTTCGACGTGATGAGATCTGCAAAATCGGCATCCGACACGACGACGGCATTGAATTTTGACAGGTCGGTTCGTTTGGTCACCTTTGTCCGTTTTGCAGGAATGATTCCTCCGAGCCGCGGTTGGACAACGAAGAAGGACATGCCCTCGTCCATCTTTTTTTGGATCGTCGCGATCATGCGTTCTTCGCTGTCCTCGTCCCATGCAAGCGTAACGTCGCCACCGGGGCACATGAGACGCATGGAGCCGATATGACGATCCGCGGTAGTGGGAGTGTCATTTTCCGTGTATCGCGCTGGTTGGGGCTTATTGACCGCTGGCGTCTGCATTGACGTAGTCCTTGTTGTCGATGTTGCGGAGAACTTGGCGGTCGTACATGTGCCAATCGTAATCAAAGAGGTAATTGTGGGAGTTGCCCTTGAGATTGTATCGGTGCCTTGAGACCGAATACTTGACGAAGGTCCGCACACCCGGCTTCACAACAGGGTTCACCCGATGAACGACGGTTTCATCCAGTCGGAGCAGGGTCTTGTCCGGATAGCAGAGGGTGTTTTCAGGCCTTGCCTGTGCCTTGAATGCCCTCAGTGAGCCAAAATCTTCGTCGGGCACGTTTTCAAATGACTGAATGCAAAACTCGGTCGGATTGCGGTCGGACCAGATGTAGTTGAGATCACCGTTGCTTCCCCATCCGTCAACGTGCCAACCAGGTCTGTTCCCGGGCGCTCCGGGTTCGACGAAAAGCGTTTTTGCAGTGAGGTAGACGTAGTGTTTCTCAAGATCGAGAATTGCGGACGCATCTTCCGCCATAAAATCGGTCATCTGGTGGAAACGTCTCAGACGCGGTGGAATCTGAAAACTGGAATGCGGCATTTTGATCGGGAGATAGAGATAGAACATCATCTCGTCGATCACCGGGTCAAAATGGGTCGGAACTGCTGGTGCATTGCCGTATTTCATGAAGAGGCTCCTACTCGCCTTCGTGTTCGATCATGAGTTTGGTGAAATCGTCTTCCGGGCCGGAGAGGAACATCCAATAGTGTTGAGCCACGGCCTCAACGATCATCTGGTCATCGCAGTTGAATGCCTTTGAGGCATCTCGAACGCTGACTTCGCCGTCTTGCATCGATGCCCACACCTGAACGGCTCTGCCAAACAAACCGACGCCTGGCCGGCCCGAGCCGTCGCCATCGACATGGTCGTCATAGGACAGGCCAACGTTCCAAGTTTCAGGGTCTTTGCCGAAATACTCGCTCATGATGCGCCGTCCTCCCATTTTGCGACCTGGCAACACGTGATGCCTTCCGAACGCCACATCTCGACTACACGTGTGCGATCTTCAAAAACGAGTTCGGGAACAATTGTGTGTTCGTGCCAAGTCTGTTTCAGCCATGCCTTCTTGAGCTTCACATCGGTGCTGTGGTCGCCGGCCGGCCGCATCCGGGTGAGGACGTGCTTCCAGATTCCGTGCCGACCCAGCCATGCCTCTGTCTTGTCGCGAACCTGGTCGGATCGCCCCGTCCATATCTCCACCCGATAACCAATCCTCATGAAGATGCAGAGCGTCTTGATAATCGGCCAGTTCGGGTGATCGTCTTCGCAGGCATCGTAGAAGGCATCCCAGTCCGGGTTTTCGCTCTTGATGAGAGGGAGCCTGTGATCGATGTTGCAAAGCGTCCCGTCGAGGTCGAAGACTGCGTACATCAGGCGACCTCCGGGACCTGGAGGAGGATTTCACAATCGCGCAGCAGTCCGTTCCAGCCGCAATGCCGGCATCGGCATGACGTGTTCGTGTCCCAAGGAGCCACCCGGATTGCGTCGTCTGAAACCTCAACGCCAGTAGGGACAATCAGGCCCGAGGTTTCAATGACAACGTCGATCTCCAGACCATCATCCTTTTGGCAATCCGGGCATCGAACATTGTGCTCCGATACCACGCTGATTTCAGCGTCTTTGCTCATCGGTCTTTCCTCCTGCATGTCGGGCATTCGTGGCACCAGTTGTCATCTTCGTCTTTGAAGAAGCGCCAGTGCTCATCCTTTGCGTCCTGAATCATTTCACCGAACTCGTCGCTGAAGTAGACGCGCGGGAGCGTGCGCGGGCAGGTGTCGCAGCAAAGCTCCATCTGGTTGTCGAGACGCTCAATACTCATCGCCAAGCTCCGGAGGATCGGGGTACGTTTTCATTCCCCACCATGTCTCCATGCAGCGATCGCAGAACCGCGCCGCGAAGCCTTGTTCACTGGTTAGGATCAGCGGCACAGAGTTTTCGGGTATGCCTGCACTGCAGTAGGAACAGAGTGCCGACGGTGGTGAATCCGGCCTACTCCAACAGATGCGATTCCAGTCGAAACCGCGTTTTGGTTCCAAGGCGTTCGTCATGCGGTTCTCCGCTGCCAGATGCCCCTCTCAACGCGCTCATACTCACCGCGTTGCAAAGCTTGCCGGAGCTTTGCGCGCCAGTGTTGCTTTCCATGCGTCTTGGGATGGTTGCGGAAGGCTCGGTAGATGTCGGCCAAAGACACCGGGCCGTCGCGATGACTGAACCATTGTGCCAGCGCTTGAGACCAGGTCTTCGATAAGGCACCGATTACCATCGTGGTGGGAAGGCGAAGCGGGACAAAAGCGCCATCGATCGGAGCCGCAGCCAGAACATCTCGATCTTCATCACCGTAGGCGATCAAAACCGATGGCGCACCACAGTTGGCTTTCGCTCGCCTCCCATCGGTGTGGTGGAAATGAAGCCGTCCATGGAGAAAAAGCAATCCGCTCGCAAAATCCCAAACAAATCTACGAAAGTGTTCGGTTTCGGTGCGTGCAAAGATCAACGAAATTCCGCGTCCGTGTTCGACCATGCGACCCAAAAACAGCGATATGACCGTTACCGTGTAAGGGGGATTGAGCCACACCCTGCCAAACCAGGGCATCAACAAACCGTTCTGACGCGGTGTGTAGTGATTTCTCGCAGTTGCCCACGGCCGGATCGCGGGGCTGCAGGGGTCCAAATCGAAGCTTTCGGGTCCACCGACGGCCTCGATAATGGCTGGAGGAGTGAACCAAGTCTCGGTCTTGGGCTTGGCACTCTGATGGCTTCCCATACCCGCAAAGAGGTTTGCCTGCTCAGTCATCCGGTGATTCCCTGTTGTCCCCATTTTGTATCATAGGAACCGTTTTGGTTACACCATATTCGTCATAATCACCGGGTTGTTCCAGCGATTTTCGGCATGGCGGTATCCACATAGGCGGCTTCGGCTCCCATGCGTCTATCCAAAGCATCCAGCAATAGGCCGTCGCGGTTGAGGGTTTTTGCCAGCGTTTCTTTTCCTCGTTCCAGTACAATTTCTCCGGGTCGCGCACACAGCCCTTCGACAGGATGACCCGCTCGGCAAAATGAGCGATGACAGTCGGGGGCGTTACACTGAACAGTTCCCGATACCTGGATTCACCTTCGGCAAAATTGGTTCTGACAAAGGCACCAACAACAGTGGGGCCTAACCCCAAAGCGCGTTGGACGAACTGCGATGCAAGTTTGAAGGGTGGATTGAAAATGATCGCATCGTATTCCCCTATCGTTTCAGACACGTTCGGAAACAAAAAGTCCCAGACCAGCTCCTGCCCTTCCCACCCGTAATCTTCCACATCAGTGCTGTAGACACGGGCAAAATAGTCGTTCAGCGGCCTTGCCATATATCCGCGGTTACAGCAGGGTTCCCAACACGCGAGCCGGCCCATAACAAGTGGGTCCGCCTCACCAAGCAATGGCTTGAGCACATGTTCGAACACGGCTCGCGTCGCCCAGGGCGGAGTCGGGAAATCTTCCAAGGAATCATGCGGTTCATGTCGACTAGCCATGACGGCCCGGTCACCCCTGGTTTGGGTCAAAGCGGTTGCCCTTTCTTATGTTCTCAATGCCGGGAATGATCTGGAGATTCCAAGGAACATGAAGTCCACAGTACCGCTCGTGCCGAAGCGGGTGTATGTGGTCAACGTGCCAGTCACCGGGCAAGGCAGCGGCGATTTGGTAGATCAGTTTAATCAATCTCCAGTGCCGCTCACTCAACGTATCTGGTGTCGCACGCTTGATCCAGGATTTCCGTCGAGCCGTGATTTCGTTGACTTTTCCTTTGTTGAGACGGCGCCATTTCTTTGCGTTGCGTTTGTACCGCGCAGGGTTTTTGCGATACCGTTTTCGATCTTCAGCCTGACGTTTCCGTAGGTGTCGTTTTCGACAACGATTATTTTTCTCGCGCTGAGCTTCAATCGTTCGAGCGTAATAAGCTCGATCCTTGAATCTCTGCTTTTCCGGATTTTCAGCTCTTCTGCGAGCCGCGCGCTCGTTTTCGCAGGCGCGACAATCTCGGTTTGAGACGTTTCTTTTTGCCCTATGCCCTTTTGGGCATGGCTGTCCTGTGAAATACCATTTCTGTCCAATTGCGATCGCCTCGTCTCGCAAAACTATAGGAAACGGTTCTGACCACTGAGTCATAACGTCGTGTGAGCTATTCTGCGGCATCCGACGCCTCGCCCATCTTATATCCGGCGATCAGTACATAGCCGATGCCGGCCGCGTACTCCGCATCTTTACCCGATAAGCCCAATCTGGTCGGAGTAATGACCCTCCACAAGCCTAAAACCTCACCCATAGCGAATAACTGAAACGCCATGCCTTGATCGCCAAGATCGGCGCCAACGTCGATGTAAGAAGGACCAGACTTCAAGGAATCATTCGGCCACTCTTCCAAGATTGCGATGAGCGCCTGCCGGTGCTTCTTGGCTTCCGTCACATTGACTCCGACGACCAGGATATCGAGGTCAATCGCCATGAGATCAGGTCGTTCATCAACGTGGGGCATCGCATTGATTTCGGTGACCTGTAGACCTGCGGTCTCTCGCTGCTCTACCACGGAGCTCTTTCGGAGGGGGACCGTGCATGTCTCAAGGATTTGATGCAGTTTGCCGATGCTGAATTCGGTCATGTGTGGCTCCATTTACACAGTTGCCATGATGTCGATTGTCCCGTCCTTTGCGTTTATCGCGAGCAGGATTCCGGGCGGGTAACGGTTCAGTGCCTTCGGGTCGCGGACGATAAGGAAGCCCTCTTCGAGCCCAACAACGGCCAGGTGGCTCATTGCCCCGCCCTTCTGGACAATCACACCTGCCGCGCCCTTGACGGCTTCGTAGTATTTCGGGCCGGCGTTTGGGATGACGGCGACCTTGTCGTTTGGAACCCTGTCGCTCGGTTTCGGGTGAACCGTTTCACCGACGGCGTGAGGCTTTCCCGAAACCAAAATGGTTACATCAAAGCCAAGACAGGTCTTCTGGACGTCGCGCATCAGATCAAAACACTGATCGCGAAACTCGGACGAGTCATATGCGTCAAGGTCGATGCCGGCGCCAACCATCCAATCCGTATGATAGGGGTCGTGTCCGAACATCTTCATTCCACGCGGACAAACAGGGTTCCATTCCGGCAAGAGGTCCTTTGCATGGGTGCGCCAAAGCGCCCAATAAACCAACGGCGCTCTGGGAATCGACACTGCACCAACGTCACCGCCAAAATCGTGCTCGATATAGTCGCCACCGGCTTGTTCGACGATGCGTTCGCGGTACGCCTCAATGCGCTCCTTCCGATCATTCGGATTTTGCACCAGTTCGTGCCTCGTCCGCACCCTCGACACGGCGCCTTTACTGAATCGTTTTTCAACCCGATGCAGGGCGTCCGTCGACTCATCGTTTGAAGGCTCCGCCGGATACCACTTGTCATGCCCTCGCTCTTCGAGACCGCGGACTGACATCAGGGCATCGACTGCTTCCTGTGCCGTCGACTTTCCCTTCCACCATAGGGGCGGCGGCATGACTTTTCTGAACAGCACCCCGCGCGGAAGTAGGGTTTCGCCCTCCGGTATCTGGAGATCCTTCGCCATGTCTTGAGCGCTGTCGGCGTAGTGTAATGGTCGTTCTGCACCGGTCATCTTGCAACCAAATTTGAACAGGTCGTTGCGACCGTAACTGGTTACCTGAGCGTACGGCTCCCACCAAACGCCGCCGTCATTCCAAAGATGCCCGAAGTGAAAATTGCATTCCTTGAGGTATTCCGATGCATCGGGGTCGGGTTCCAAAATGATTCCATCGTCGTCATCTGAACTCCCGATCAGGCGGGACTTGCCGGAGAGGATGTCGACGATCTGTTCGAGGGTAATGCCGCAGATTGAATCCTGCATTCCTGTCATAGCCTCGCGCCAAGCTCCCTCGAGGACGCGCTGGCGGAAGAAGTGGGTCAAGAACTCTCCATCGACTCTAAAATGCATGTTCATCGTTCTTCCTCACTCGACACGCTTGACATGAACATTGCCGTCATCATCAGCAACACAGGTGAATCTTCGTCCCAGACGTTTTCCGATGGAGCTGGCGGCATTCATTACGCGGTTTGCCTTTTTCATCGCGCCGGCTTCACGACCGGAGTGGCATTTGTTTTCACGCCATCCAGCATCTTCCATCGGAACGATGAAACCATCACCGATATCCAGGTCTTCGAAGGGTAGAGGCTTGTAACGTCTCGCATGTCCGCGCCCGAAGGCACGACCTTCTGGCGGCTGGATGTTTTTCACAATCTTGATTTCATCACTCATGGATTGCTCCATCACCTCGATGAATCTAGGCCGCTGTTGTCCTCGTCATTTGTCGAGGGTCCATTTGTTTCGATTTCGGTCCGCTCGATCTCACTTCCATTGTCATCGAAAGGCAGCGCCTCCGTTTTTGCTTGCACAGGCGGCATTTCGATCGGCTGCTGGCACGTGAGGCAAATACCAAGCCAGCCACTCAGTTTTCGAGCGGTTTTGTAGTTGGGTTCCTCGCCTTTTTCGATCCGATCTATGGTCGACTGAGAAAGACCCGTCTGTTCTGCCAATTCAGCTACAGAGATACGCTTGACCTGGCGGGCAATGATCAGGGTTTCGGAGATTGATGCCATCATTCTATCCTCGCTAAAATAGTTCGGGGTGATCGGACGACTTTTTGGTGCGAGCGGTTCTTGCTTCGCCGGTCATCCACTTGGCCGGGGCCGGTACAATCGACGGGTCGGCACGCTTCCACGCAAACAGGCCGAGCGAACCGACCGACGGTATGAAATCGACACGCCTGGGATTTTTCAGGATCAGGCCGCGCGGTCCGAAAAACCACGGGCTTTCATGCTCGCGAACGACACCGTCTATGTAGGCCGTGCCGATGATGCCGCCCCGCGCGAGTTCAGCCGGTGGCGGACAATCGACATCGATGTCGTGCATGGTGTGCCGCGCGTCATCATATTCATATTGCGTCATGCCCTTGGCCGCGTGGATCGCGATGTTGCCGGTATACATGCTTCCGTTTCTAAACATGTGCCGCACCGAATGCGGGCTTCGGTTCTCGATGTCCTTGCCCGCATGAATGATCGCCCATGCCCATGGTTGGCGGATCGATAGCGCGAGTTTGGGCAGTTCGTGTGTCATGAGGAAAGCGCCTCACGAACTTCAGCAAGAGCGATCTCCGGGTCTTCGATCCCGAAATCCTGGCGCATGCCTTCCTCGACCTGCGACCACGCGCCTGTCAATTTCAAATCGAACGAGTCTAAGAATGCGATCAGCACATTGGCCTGATCTTCGGTTAGCACTTTCATCGGATGCTCCTATTCTTCTTTCGGGCTGTCGCCTGTCGAGGGATACGCGCGCGCCCACTTGTCCAGTGCCAATTTGATGAACCAGTCTTGGCGCGGTTCGCGGCCGTCAATGAGCGCGCATACCAAAGCGGTGTCGACTGTAAGCCCCATGAAGGCGTTCGCTGTCACACTCAAAGCCTTGCTGACTGGCAAACCCCTGTCGACCAAACCGTCTTGCAGTTCGAAACCCGCATCGATGATTTGCGTGCGCATTTTGTTGAAGTATGCCCGCTGCTCGTCGTTCAACTCGATAACTGGCGGTGTCGCGTCCATTGCTGCCCGGATGTCGATTGTTTCAGTACCGGTCATGATGACTCTCCTAATGCAGCGCCCAGAATTTCCTCGAGACGCGCTTTTGCATTCTCAACGATGAATCGATGTTTGATCGGGGCGCTCCACCAATAGACGGTGATCGAAAACTGATTCCGGCCCTGCTTGATTTCTTCCTCGAAAAAATCGTCCCAATTATCGTCGATCAACGTCTTGATCCCGTGTGCCAGGGTTTCCCATTCATCGCCGAGATAGAAGCAGTTTGCGTTGTCGGGCCAATCGCCTTGCTTGACGAAGGTCTTGTCGGGATAGACCGTAAGGATGCGCTCACCGTATTGCTCATTCGCGCATAGCTCCACGACATCGCCGTCCTTGACCGCAATCTCGATAACTTCCTCGCCTTCGTTCGGATGATCGAGCACCCAACCATCCTCACGCTCGAAGATGAAGGCGTTTTTGTTTGCCATCGGCATGGGCGTGATTTCGTCGCACCATCGTTCCGGCACCCAGCGGCGGCCCTCTACATGCATCAGCTCAGTTCCTTTGCGGTTTTCGGAAACAGGTCGCTTGGCAACGCGCGGCAGATGTCTGGCGCAGTGATCCAGTATTTCGCGCCAGTCCGGTCGTTCTCGACACGAACCCTGTCCAGGTTCGGGTGATGGCGAAGCACCTTGCCGGTACAGGTGCGGCTACCGCGCATCCATCGGATCGGACCGCCGACAGGATACTCGTCTCGGAGAATGCGCTGCGTTAGGGCGACATTGAGCCGGCGGGCTTCCAGCGCGGCCACTAGCGTTCTCGACATTCCTGGACCTCCCGTAAGACTTCATCAGCGGATTTATTGGGCATCGGATCTTGCGGGGTGATATGGATCGGGATTTTTTCCCCATTCAGTTGTGCTTCCCGAATCGCAATCGTTTGTTCTGCCTGCTTCAGCTTGGCGTGTAACGACAAGGCGGCAAACAGTGTGTTGGCACTTTCCAGTCGGGCGGCCTCTATCTGTTTGTGAAGGTCATCGATTTCGTGGGCGACGGTGTCCGCGCCACTGTTCGTCAGACCAGCCTCATTGAGAAGAGCGAGTGCCAGGGCACCGGCCGCGGTCAAGCGCCACTCGATCCGGGAATCAATTTCACCGTAGCCGTCGAAGTTCCCCATCACCGGCTCGATCAATCCCTTCCTCTGCAGTGCACCGGGGGACGGGATGTGCTTGTCGCCGCCGACCATCAGCGACAAGGTCGCGATCTGGTTGCGAGTGAGCGCCATCTGAAACGCGCCACTGGTGACATAGTCTGAGAAACGGGCGTTCATTGCGTCTTCACCATCCTGTCGTAGAGGACGACGTTCACGGTCGCCGCAAGGTTCATGCAAAATCGGGTCGGGATCTGAACACGAAACGGACACCAACTGAGCGTTCGCTCTCCGAGCGTGCCGTCTTCGGGACCAAAGATGTAGAAAGCCGCGTGGGGATGTTTGAAATCCGGTAGGCATTCAGCGTCGTCAAGGAGATCAACAGCGATGGGAACGGCGCCGAACGGTATCACCGCCTTCAGGTCGTTGGTGCGAACCACAGGAATGTGTCGCCAAGCCTTTTGCGTGTCGGTGCAGGATTTGATCTTGGTCCTTGAGCCCTCCACCGCCACCATGGACGCTTCGTAGCAGCCGGCGGCACGAAGAACTGAGCCAACATTGACGGCGTTCTTTGGCCGCAGGAGACCGATTGAGGCAAATCCCCTACGCATCATACGGCCCTCCGCCTTCGGTCAGACCTGCATCGGATGCACGCTGCAAACCCTCTGCGATTTTCGATTGCGGAACGAGGAAACGGCCGTCATCTGCCTCAATGACGTAAAGCGTTTCCTTGTGGGTCGGTTCGCGCAGCATCAACGGTCGGGCTTCACCGTTCTGGTCTGCTATGGCGATATCAACGGAGACCCCAACCGGCACTACGGCGATGATCTTGGCAGTCGACGTGTCCTCTTCGCATTCGCGGTGGACAGTGAGATCATCGCCTGGCTGCAAAATCGCGTCTTTGGGAACTGGCGTCTCTCCGAAGCCGCCGTTCTTTACGATGAGGATGGGATTAGACATGAACAGCCTCCGGGAAACCGTCATGAATGCGGCCGTCGAGCATGCGGCCAGCTGCTTTCTTTCCGATGCGTTTCATGAAATGTGCGCGATGATCGATGTGTCCATGATCTTCGTCGCAATAGTAGCCGCACTCGTCGGTGCCATCGACGCTCCGGATAATCGGCTCTGGACCGCCACCAAGCCACTCGCCGTATTCATTCAGTTCCGACCGATTGACCGGATACCAATCGCCCCACTGTTTGAAGTGATAGGGAATGTCGTAGAACGCACACCAATCGCGCGTTTCGCGGTGCCAATCGGGATGGCTCGGCCGGGCGCCGGGGCCGCTTTCACCGCCTGATACCATCCAGTCGATGAATTCCCATGACCCCCAATCGACGGGACCAAGGGCGGGCTCATAGGAAACCCATGTCATCCAGCCGGCGCCCGACAGAGACCACATGTATGGCGCGCGTTCGTTGGCCCGCTTCTGATCTTCCACGGACACACCGAGCCAGATATTCCTGGCGGGCCATTGCGCATCATCGGGCATGTCATCCCAATGCATCATCGTGCCGGCGACCGAATTGATGCGGTCGCCGGGGTCCGTTTCGATATAGGCGAGCATGCGCTCCGGCCGTTTCGTCAGAACCTGGAAGATGTGCTGCGGGCACAGCGCCATGACGGCGAAAACCCTGTCGATCATGTCGTCCGTGACCCCCTCGGCGAACAGGTCGCCATGGGCGCAGACGAAGATCATACGCGGTCGCTTCCAGCGAACAGGCTGATCGAGCCATTGCTCGTTGAACCGGATTCCGCCGGTCCAGACCGGCCCGGCCTTGCTCGCCCGGGTCAGCCCCTTGCGCGACGGGTGGTTTTTCATCCGGGTGCCGGCGAGCCTCATGGCGTAGCAGTTGGTGCAGCCAGGCGAGACGACGGAGCACCCGGTGATTACGTTCCAAGTGGCGTCTGACCACTCAATTTTTGTACCGTCGGCCATGATGCTCTCCGATCTC
>NZ_CFHWAF010000040.1:0-16461 GCF_984452065.1 Hoeflea sp.
TGCTCTTCGGGCCGATCAGCATCCCGTAGCCGCCGGATCCGTGCACCTCCTTGACGACCAGTTCGTGCAGATTGTCCATCACATAAGCGAGTTCGTCCTTCCTGCCGCACTGATAGGTCTGGATATTCTCCAGGATCGGCTGCTCGCCGAGATAGAACCGGATCATCGCCGGAACGTAGATGTAGATGGCCTTGTCGTCGGCGACGCCGGCGCCGGGAGCCGAACAGATATTCACATTGCCGGCCCGGTAGGCGTCGAACAGCCCGGCGATCCCCAGCATGCTGTCGGGCCGGAAGGTCAGCGGATCGATGTAGTCGTCGTCAATGCGGCGGTAGATGACATCGACACGCCGCGGTCCGCTTGTCGTGCGCATCCAGACCCTGGCCGCGTCGACAAAGAGGTCCTGCGGCTCCACGAGTTCGATCCCCATAAGGTCGGCAAGAAACGAATGCTCGTAATAGGCGGAGTTGAGTGAGCCCGGGGTCAGCAGCACCACGGTCGGTTCTCCCGGACAGGACGCCGGCGCGACCTCCTTCAGAGTGCGCAACAGCTCGTCCGGGTAGTGGTCGACCGGCTTGACCGGGCCGCCGCTGAAGACATCGGGAAACATGCGTGCCATGATTTCACGGTTTTCCAGCATATAGCTGACGCCCGACGGCGTGCGGCAATTGTCCTCGAGGACCTGGAAAACGCCCTCGCCCGTACGCACGATGTCGATGCCGACAATATGGCTGTAGACACGGCCGGGCGGCGCAAAGCCCACCATCTCAGGCAGATAGGCGGAGTTGCAATAGACAAGCTCGCCCGGGATGACCCCGGCCTTGATGATCTCTCCGCGGTGATAGATGTCGTAGAGAAAGGCGTTCAGCGCCCTTGCGCGCTGGCGGATGCCGCGGTCAAGCTGCTCCCATTCGGCGGCGGAGAAGGCCCGCGGGATGAGATCGAACGGGATCAGGCGTTCGGGGTCTCCGCCCTCCCCGTAGACCGCGAATGTAATGCCGATTTTCCGGAAGATCGCTTCCGCCTCGTCGCGGCGGCGGCCCAGAAGCTCCGTGCCGGTTTCCTCTATCCAGTCGGCGATGCGCCTGTAGGGCGCACGGACACCGTCCGTTTCTTCCATCTCGTTAAACGGCACGCTCAGCCTTCTTGCTGTTTCCCCTTTGCACTTTCAGTGCCTGAAAAGGAGCCTAGAGCAAGTCCGGCTTAAATTGAAGCATTGATGGTCGAAAATCGGTCCGCTCGAGAACGCGGCACGCATGGCGCGTGGTTTAAAGATCGACGGTTATTTTGCCGCCGGCGTCCCGGGCCCTGGAGCAGCATAAGATAACGCGCTCCTGCCGCTCGTTCGACGACAATACGTGGTCCCGGTGCTCCACGTCGCCTTCCACCAGCGGCGCGGCGCAGACACCGCACAGCCCGTCCGTACATTTGACATCGACATGTATTCCGGCGGCGTTCAGCGCATCGGCCGCGGTCTGGTCCGCCGGTACGTTCACGGCACGCCCGGAGCGGGCAAGTTCCACGGTGAATTCGTGATTGACATAGTCCGGCGTCTCGGGAACCGAAAAATACTCCTTCAGGAGTGCTTCCTCAGGCCAGTTCTTGGCGGCGGCGGCTTCGAAGACCGCATCCATGTAGCGGTCGGCTCCACAGGTGTAGATGCGAAAACCGGGCCGGTATTCGGGAATGAGCTCAGCCAGGTTCGCCCGTTGCCCCTCGCCTGAAAAATGGCAGAAGACGCGCTCCGCCCAGGGCATCGATTTCAGTTCTCCGGCGAAGCCTGACCGGGCCGCTGACTCTGCGCTGTAGTGCAGGATGAACTCCTTATCAAGCGCATGCAGCCGGTGCGCCATCGTCATCAACGGCGTCACCCCGATGCCCCCGGCCATCAGCAGCGAAAACTCGGCGCTCTCATCGAGCTGAAAATGGTTTCGCGGCTTGGAGATGAAAACCCGTCTTCCCTCCTTGAACACCCGGTGCATCAGGAGCGAACCGCCGCGTCCCTGCTGTTCCCTCTGCACGCCGAGGACATATTTTTCCGCGTCGGCAGGATCGCCCGCAAGCGAGTATTGCCGTTGATATTCGGGCGCTATGACCACATCGACATGGGCGCCGGCCTCCACCCGCGGAAGCGGCTTGCCGTCCGCTCGTTTGAGCTCAAAGCGCACAATGTCCGGTGCGGGGTCCGAGCGGCTGGACACAAGGACCGGGAAGACATCGGGATCGGTCGGGGGCGTGCGCGCCGCCGGCGCAAGCCCTTCGGTTTCCCCCTTCGACAGTTTGTCGCGATAGGCTTGAGGCGTCAGCATTGACCGGTAACGCTTGATGCCCTCCTCCCGGTCCAGTGGATGGACAACGGGATAAGGCGGCGGCATGATGTCGGCCGGATAGACGGCAAGCGTCTGGTCGGCATAGTCGAGCTTCAGATCCTTCGACAAGCCCCGCTCATTGGTTGCCGAAGCGGGCACGTATCGCCCGGCTTCAACATCCAGTTCGATATCCCACCACCACTTTTTGACCGGATTGATCTCGCCTCTTCCGAGGCGGTCATCGAGCGCGGCCAGCGTCCTGGCACTCGCCGGCGCGTTTATCGCCAGCCAGCGGAACGCCTCATCGGAAAACAGGCCCTCAAGGTTCCACGGGCATGTCTTCATGCATCGTCCGCACATGCCGCCCGCCGTATTGGTAATCCGATACCGGGCACATTTTTCGGCGTCCGACTTCCAGATCTCATAGCCGTTATACATCAGCTTCGGACCGGCGGTGATCGCGCCCGAAGGGCATTCGCGGGCGCATTTGTTGCAGGAATTGCAGAAGTGCTGGAGGCCGAAGTCGATGGGCTTGTCGTGGCTCATCGGCATCGAGGTGGTCACAACACCCGATTTCAGACGCGGCCCCAGAAACGGGTTGAGGATGACTTCACCGATCCGGCTGACCTCACCGAGCCCGGCCAGCAACAGCAATGGCGGTTGCAGGACGTCGCCATCCAGCACCGAATGCACACGTGCGGAATAGCCGAGCCGCCGGATCTGCTCGCCAATGACGCCGCCGAGCAGCGAGAACCGCAAATAGGCGCGCATCGACTGGGCAACGGAAATCCAGTCATCGCCGCTGGCGCCTTCCATCGTGTCAAAGCCCTGGTCAAGAAGCAGGGAAACACCGTTGTCGTGATAGGGCTCCAGCGGGTTGCCGCCGGCATCGTGGGAATAATAGGCCCAGTCCGGAACACGGCTGAGACCGACCGCATCGGCGGACAGATAGTAGGACGCGGCCTTGAGATTATCGGCATTGCGCTGCGGATCGCCAGCATCGGGTGAGACCGGTCCACGCGCCTCGCCGAACTGCAAAAGGAGAAGAGCGCCCAAAGCCCGCCGGGCGCAGGCGCCGATGGGGCTCTTCATGACATACATTCCGCCCTTGGCTCCTTGCTGAACCTTGCGGCCCATATCGCCAAAAAGGGCGCGGGCGAAGAAATCGGCGCGTTTGGGAAAGCGCGGGACCCGCTCCTCGTCGATGAAGGTTGTGGGTTTATCTGTCCGCTTGATCGTCTCGAAAGGGTGCGGGCCCATGCGGAAGTCCCGGCCGGCATAGGGCGTTGCCGTTGCCGCCCGGCGCTGCGTTCCCCGCCCCATCCACCAGTCGGGGCCGTGCGAGCGCCAGCCGGTGCGCCCGCCACCCGGCCCGAGCGGCAGATCCTCTTCCATATCCAGCGTCGTTGTGACGGCGGCGAGACCAAAACGGGAACCGACAAACGGGTTGATCAGAACGGTCTTCGCGCCTTGCGGTCCGGGAGCGCACAGTCCCGACGAAACGGCGAGCCTGCCGAGATCGACATCGCTGGTCGTTGCCGAGTGCGCACGCGCTTCATGGCCGAGCATGCGAAGATAATTGGCGATCACCACCGCCACATTGGAGGTCAAAAGCGCAGCGCGTTCGGCCTGTGTGTCGATGAACCATTCCGTTCCCGGCTCATCCGGACGCGGCTCGCGGGTGAATTCCACCAGGAAAACGAGGGCATGGGTGTGGTGGCCGACGGGTCCCAGTTCCTCTCTCGCCGATTCGAGCACATCGGCATAGATCGCGTCCACACCCGAGGCAAAGCTCTTGGGTTGCCCGGCTTCCAGCTCTTCCTTGAGGTCGGCGATCATCGGATTTCGTATCGGTTCGACGAGCAGATGCCCGGGCTGAAGCCTTGCAACACCGACCATGGACGCGTCGAAATAGTAGGCGGCCGCCTTCAGGTGGCGCGCGCGCTCGAACCGGTCTGACGGGATATCGGCTTCGCCATGGACGATCTTGCCGTCACGCACGGTGTCCAGCATGCCCTGGAAGCGGGCGATCGCGTGGGCAAGCGAGTGTTCCGGGTGCCGTGCGAAATCCAGCGGCTGCATGCCGGGCACCGCCGACAAATCGGGATGCGCCTCCGCCCGGCTCAGCCGTTCGAGCGGAAACGGGCCAAGGTGAAACGGGCGGTGTTTTGTGGAAAAGATATTCGAGTTCATGGCTCTAAAGGCTATCAAGTTCACGTGTTTCGCCGGACGACAGCCTGTCGATTTGCTTCATCAGGACTTCGAGCTCGGCGACGGCGATCTTTGAGGTGAAATGGTCGTTGAGCCAATCGACATGGACCTTGCAGCGCTCCATCACGTCGCGCCCCTTGTCGGTCAGGGCGATTTGCACGCCTCTGCCGTCGCCGGCGGTCGGCCGCCGGCTGAGGAGTTCCATCGTCTCCATCGCGCGCAATGTGCGCGACACGGCCGACCGGGCGACGCCGACATAGGCGGCAAGCTCCGATGGCGTTCGGACACCCTCCATGCCGACGCCACTCAAGACGCACCACATGAGACGCGTTACGCCGAGCGGGCTGATTTTTTCCTCAAGCCGCGCCTCCATCAGTCGCGCGAGCCGGGAGACCTTGTATCCGAGCCGACTGTGCAGTCGATAGTTACAGTCCATGTTTCGTCGCCTTGTCGCGCCGATCCGCGCCCCATATAGTTAACCGTGTCAATTATATTATGACCGATATTAACTGCAAGGAACTTCACCAAGCCGGCATGCCGGTTTAAGAACGGCGTTGCAGAAGCGGGGAGAAACCATGGACGAATTCGATATACTGATTGCCGGCAACCTCTTGTCGTCAGCCGAGGACGTGTGCTCCAAAACCTTTATCTGCCACCGGGTCCACACCAGCGATCTGGACGGTCTGACAACCGATGTGGCGGATAAAATTCGCGGGATTGCCGTCAGTCCCCCCGTCGCTATCCATGCTGATTTCATGGAGAAGCTGCCAAATCTGGAGATTATCGCGAATTTCGGGGTCGGCTACGACAATATCGATGCGGCGCAGGCTGCAAGGCGAAACATCATCGTCACGAACACGCCGGACGTTCTTACCGAAGAAGTGGCCGATGTGGCCGTCGGGCTTATGATCATGACGGCAAGAGAGCTGTCGGCCGCCGAACGGTGGCTGCGCGCCGGAAACTGGAGGGACAGCTTCCCCCTCAGCCGCGGAACACTGCGCTCAAAGCGTCTCGGTATATTCGGTCTCGGGCGCATCGGCCTCGCCGTTGCCCGCCGCGCCGAGGCCATGAACATGGAGGTATGCTATCACAACCGCAATCGCGTAAAGGACGTACGCTATCCCTATTGCGCCAGCCTGCGGGAACTCGCGTCCCACTGCGATATCCTCCTGTGCGCGGCGCCGGGAGGAGACGCGACCCGGCACGTTATCGATTCCGGCATATTGCGGGCCCTCGGACGGGATGGAATCTTCATCAATGTGGGCCGCGGTTCAACGGTCGATGAAACCGCACTTATTGAAGCACTGCAGGACGGCACGATCATGAGTGCCGGCCTTGACGTGTTCGCCAACGAACCACATGTCCCGGAAGCGCTCCTGAAGATGGACAATGTGGTCCTGCTCCCGCATGTCGCGTCCGCGTCGCATTTTACCCGGAATGAAATGGCACGATTGCAGGTAGACAATCTTCTAAGCTGGTTCCGGGACGGAGCGCCGCTGACACCCGTGGCTGAAACGCCCTGGCCCAGACCCTGAGTTCAGCATTCGATCGCGGAGGAAATCAACGTGACCCCGACGCCCTGCCTTTTCTTCAACGGCCAGTGCGCGCAGGCAGCAGATGACGGGCGCGTCGGGTTCGGCACGCTGACCGGTCGGACAGATCCCGTCCGCTTCTTGAAAACAAATAAGGCAGGACCGGCCCGTTGAGGCGTATAACGGGCGGTCCTGCCTATCATTTGCCGAACGACGTCTGGGCGTAGACGTCGCACAAACGACAAATCACTTACAAGGACGCTCGCCATCCCCTGCGGCTTGCGTCCCTAACCGACGCGCACGGCTACACCGCCGCTGGTGCGCGTCCATTGCGACGCCAAAACCGGAAAAACGTCCGGTAAAGGCTCGGGCACGAATCGACAGCCCATCGCCGTGAGCGACACGCGGACGTTAGGGGACACCCTCACCGCGCTCAATCACCCGAATGGGTGACAGGCTGGGGACTAACACATTCGTTTGCATAGGGAATCGGCAGCGTCGGACATTGGCAAAGCCGCACGGTTTTGAATATGACTGTCAAAGGACACGGCGATGGATATCAGAACCACGTCAGGGGACGTTCACATGACGCAAACCGAGGCGCAGGCTGACGACAGGCTGATCGACATAGGGATCGCCCGGCAGTTGCTTGCCCGCTCACCGATTGCGGCAACATCCTCCTTTCTGTTTGCGATGCTTTGCGTCTCGCTGCTTCTTGACAGGGTGCCGGCAAATGTCGCCGCAGGGTGGCTGGCATCGGTTTTCATCGCCGGCTGCATGCCCTTTGCATATATAGCGGTGCAAAAACGTCATCCGTTCAACCGTTCGAACATTCGCACATATCTGTTCTTCAACACGATCAACGCCCTTGTCTCCGGTCTCGTATGGGGCACCGGCATGGCGGCGCTCACGAAGGTTTCGTCCGAGCTCTCGATTGCCAGCACCTTTCTCGCCATTTTTGCCTATTCCACCGCGGCGATTGTCAGTCACGGAGCCTTTCCGCGTTCCTATGCGGCGGCGGCCGGTTCGGCACTTCTCATTTACGGATCGTATCTGATTGCGGCCGCGCCCGTGCCGGAGTGGCGTTTCGGCTTCGTGTCGATCGTGATGTTCCTGCCCTACATGCTCATCGCGCGCAACATACACCGCACCACGGTTACAAGCCTGATATCGCGCCAGCAGCACGACGGCATGGTCGAGACACTGAAAGAACAGCGCGATGCGATCGAAAAGATAAACGACGACAAAACCCGGTTCCTTGCGGCGACAAGCCACGATCTCGCGCAGCCCCTGCACGCACAGGGCAACTATATTGCCGCCCTGCGCCGCAAGCTCACGCAGCCGGATCAGTACGAATTGCTGCAAAAGATCGAAGCCAGTTGGCGAAGCATGGGCAGCATGCTTGAGGGCCTGGTCGATATATCCCGGCTTGAGGCCGGAAGCGTCGTGCCCAACATCGTTCCGGTGGAACTGTCCACGCTGGTGTCCGATATTGTCGACGAATTTGCCGACGCAGCGGAGCGAAAACACATCCTGCTGACCGCGGACACGTACAAGGTGGCGACGGACACCGACCCTTACCTGTTCTCGAGGGTTTTGAGAAACGTCATCTCGAATGCAGTCAAATTCACGCCGCCCAAAGGCCGGGTTGTCGTCCGGTTCCGGGAGGATGGCGGGCATCTTGTATTCGAAGTGCAGGATACCGGGATCGGCATTCCCGCCGACAAGATCGGCGAGATATTCGATGAGTACGTCCAATTGCAAAACGACGAAAGGGATCGCGCAAAGGGGCTCGGGCTTGGACTTTCGATCGTGCGGCGGCTGTGCAATCTGCTGGAAATCGACCACCGGCTGACATCACATCCCGACAGGGGCAGTTGCTTCACCTTCCGCCTGCCGATATCGGGATCGATGCCGGAAACCAGCTCACCACCCAGCGAGCAGAGGGATGCACTGCGCATGAGTGTGCTGGTCGTTGATGACGAGCGCACCATCCTGGACAGCATGGCCGTTATCCTGTCGGATTGGGGCTGCGAGGTGTTTTGTGCGTCTTCCGTGTCGCAGGCTACCGAACTCATCACGGTCCTCGACGTCTCTCCGGATGTGCTGATAACGGATTTACGCCTGCCCGGAACCCTCGGCGGAACGGACCTTGTCGAGCTTATAAGATCGACTGTGAAACGGGACCTTCCGGCCATCGTCATGACCGGGAACATCAACGGGATCAGCAAGAACGACTTGCCGGCCGGTGCCCTGTTGCTGACGAAGCCGATTGATGCGGGGACGCTTTATCTCGAGCTGGCGCAAATCAGCGCGTGCGGTTCCGACACGGCGACCGACGAACCTGCTTCGCGCACCCGGCCGCCCGATGGTTCCTAATCGATCATGCCGAGTGACTGCGCCCGGCGCACACAGGCGGCCCGGGTGTTGACACCCAGGATCTGGAAAATCCGTTTGAGATGGGTCTTGACGGTGTTCTCGCTCATCTGGAGCACACCGGCGGTCCTGCGGTTCGAATACCCTTCCGAGACCAGTTGGAGAACTTCAAGCTGACGCTGGCTGAGCCTGACCACCACCTCCTCCGCCGCGGGGTACGCCGCAGCGGGAGAGCGGCTGTTGTGCTGATAGATGTCCCAAAGCTTCGGAGGCAGAAATATGTCGCCGGCAATGACGGTCTCAAGTGCCTCCGCAAGCATGGTCGAAGAAGCCGATTTGGGTATGAAACCCTGCGCGCCAAGGCGCAGCGCCTCCTCAATCGGCGGCGCCGTGCTGATGCCCGAGACAATAAGAACCGGCATCCTGGCCCCGCGCGTGCGCAGCGCCTTGACGAATGCTATGCCGTTGATGCTGTCCATGATCAGGTCGGATATGATCAGGTCGAACCGCTGCCCCTCCCCGACCATGCGCAAGGCCGTGAGCGGCGATGCGATCGGCGTGCACTTATAGTGGTCGCCGATCCCGCAAATCAGCCCGGCAAGCCCGTCGGCAAACATCTGGTGATCGTCGACAATCGCGATTTCGATTGATTTTGCTGTCAATTCGGGTTTCCCAACCGTTCAACCCAGTCTCATGTTTGTCAGCCCTGGCCGAAATAGGAGGCTGACTGCTGGGAGCCGTGCGGCAGTTTCAGATCAACACAGGCGAGGACTGGTGACGTCGATTATCTCTTAACTCAAAATAAGCTATCATATGTTATCACATTGAGGTGAAACCATTACTTTTAAGCTGTTTTGGGCCTGTTTCCGGCCCGCAGACACTGAAGAAAGATGAACGCCTCAAACGCTTCACAGGAACGACGCAACCTGTCCGTCCTTACCGGACAGGGCACCCTTTCAACTGTTGCCTGGACCATGGCGAACCCGTCGGTCGTTCTCACCTATATAGCCATCTCGCTGCAACTGCCGGTTTTCCTCGCAGGAATCCTCGTCACCTTCAGTCAGGCAGCGCGACTTTTTACCGCGACATTTGGAACCCCGATTGCAGCTAAGCGTATTGAGAAGAAGCGTGATCTCGCCGCCACGGACATCGTCCTGGCCGCCAGCTTCGTCGTCGCGCTGACGGCTGCCGCATTCGGCACACCGACGATCGTGGCGATCTGCTTCATTTTCTGCATATTGATCGTCGGCGCCGCCTCCGAATATCAGGCTATCGTAACGGCCGGATTTTACAGTGATGTGCTGAACTCCAGCTCGCGGAACATCCTGATGTACTCGGTCATGACGCTCGGAGGAATGCTTGCCTGCGGTCTGGCCTGGAGTGCTCATCGCAGGTTTTTTGACGATCCGCCTTTCGACCGTCACGTCATCTTGGTGTCGATCGGCGTCGTGTGCTTTGTTATCGCAAGTATCGTGATATTGCTGGTTCGCGAATACAGCATCGCACCCGAATCGGGCACCGGCAACGAGGCGCCGCCAAAGCGGGAGCGCCTGCCGGCCTTGATCAGCCGGCAGTTGCGGGAGGTCTACAAAATTCTCCGCCTCTTGCTGTCAATGGACTGGTTCCGCAGTTATCTTCGCCTTCGCCTGGCGCTGCTGACTGTGGAATTGTCCGTTCCCTTCTATGCCATTCTTGCCGCGCTCGCCCATCACCAGTCACCTAAAGGGCTCGCTGCGCTCATCATATCCTCAGCCGGCGCCCTTTTTGTATCAGGACCGCTCTGGGGTGCGATTGGAACGAAGTCGACCCGCCTCGTGATGGTCATCGGCGCCTGCCTCGCCGCCTGCGCCGGTGCTCTGCTCGTCTTCGACTTTTTCATTCCGATTGTGAGCGCTCCCTATATCCACGCGATCGCATTGTTTATCGTGACCGTCGCGGTGCGCGGCGTTTCAACCGCCCGCTATCTCTATTTCATCGATATAGCACCGGAAGAATATGTCGTTACCGGCATCGGCGTTTCCAAGGTGGCCGTGCGGATTGTCGGAATCGGACTTTCCTTCCTCATGGCATCGCTCGCCCATATTCAACATGTTATATGGGCGATCCTGGCCCTTGCGATCATCAACGCCGTAACGGCGCTGCTGGCGATGCGCTCGCCCGAGGCACCAAAAACGGTCGAGCCGGCAAAAGCCTAAAAGGCTTCGGCGCTCGCCTTGCCCCAATGTTCCGCATAGGCCGGATTGATTTTCTTCCCGAGAAGTTCGCCCGGCTCCAGCAACGGATAGATCTCGTCGTAGGAACGCTCGGTTTCATCGGCGACGCGCTGATAGATCAGGTCCGGCGACAGCTGCGATGGCGAGGTCAAACCCATGGCGCCGACGAGATCCAGAAAACTCTCAATCGTCGCGCCGTGGAAATTCGCCACGCGTATCTGGCGCGATTCAACGTCGACGGCCTTCGCACGCTGACGGTCCTGCGTCGCTATTCCGGTCGGACAGGTATTTGTGTTGCAGCGCACGGCCTGGATGCATCCAAGCGCGAACAGCATGGGCCGCGCCATGTTGCACATGTCCGCGCCGAGCGACACCTTTTCCACCATGTTGAAGCCGGTGACGATCTTGGCGCTCGAAATCAGCCTCAGCCGGTCTCTCAAAGAAGCCCCGACAAGGCATGAATGCACGAAGGTCAGGCCCTCATTGATCGGCATGCCCAGACGGTCGGTAAACTCGAGCGGTGCCGCCCCGGTGCCGCCCTCCGCACCGTCAACGGTGATGAAATCGGGCGTGATGCCGGTCTTCAGCATGGCCTTGACGATGCCCATGAACTCGTGCCGGCGGCCAACGCAGAGTTTGAACCCGATCGGTTTTCCATCGCTCAGTTCGCGCAGGCGGGCAACCCATTGAAGCAGGCCTTCGGGCGACGAGAATGTCGAGTGCGCCGGCGGGGAGATGACGTCGCGGCCCATCGGTACGCCGCGAATGCGTGAGATCTCCTCGTCCACCTTGGCGGCTGGCAGTACGCCGCCATGGGCAGGTTTGGCCCCTTGCGACAGTTTGATCTCGATCATGCGAACCACATCATGTCTGGCGATATCGACAAACTTGTCCTCGTCGAATGCGCCTTCCGGTGTGCGGCAGCCGAAATATCCCGTGCCGATCTGGAAGATGATGTCGCCGCCGCCGGCGAGGTGATAGGGGCTCAAGCCCCCCTCGCCCGTATTATGCGCAAAGTTGCCGCGCCGCGCACCGGCGTTGAGGGCATGAATAGCGGTCGGACTCAGCGCACCGAAGCTCATGGCCGAGATATTCAGCCTTGAAGCCAGATAGGGTCTGGTGCATTCGGAGCCGCCGACACGGATGCGCGCCTCATCACGCGGCACGGTCTTCGGCGCCAGGGAATGGCTCGCGCGGATGAAACCGACCTCCATGATCTCCCTTTGCGTGCCGAACGGCTGCGTGTCCACCGCCTGCTGCGCGCGGGCGTAAACGAGGTGACGCTGAAGACGGCTATAGGGTCTGCCGTCCTCATTGCTTTCGATGAAATATTGATGGATTTCCGGGCTGATGAACTCAAGCGCGTAGCGCAGATGGCCGATCACCGGATAGTTGTGAAGGACGTTATGCCCGGCCCAGAGTATGTCATAGATGCCGACGAGGATAAGCGGCACCACGATGATGAGTGCCCAAAGAACGGGCGGCCACGAAAGCGATACCAGACCGATCAGGATCAGCGAGACGGCTGATAGCACATAAAAGACGGTTCGCATCATGGTCCGGCCCTTTCCTGTCCACGGCCCGCATGCGCACGAACTGCAGACATCTTAGCGCAACTCTGGCCGTCGTCCAAAATAGCGATCAAGAAATAATCTCGGGTAAACAAACCTGTATCACGCTGCCTTGTACGTTGCAGCCCGTGGCTTAGTGACGGGTTCGGCGCGTTTTTGACGTCATATTGCCCGCGAAGCATCACAATGACGGCTCACTTTGGCCGTGAATCTGGACTTCCTGTTGATTGTTGATCCCAGGCTCCGTACCGGCCCGTGGACGGCGGCCGCGGATCAGCAAAGAAAGAGGCAGGAGCGACACATGATCAGCAAAAACAGGCGAACCGCCATCGCCGCAACCATGGCGGCACTCTTCCATGCGGGCGCTGCCGGGGCGGCGGATACGCCCGTGCAGGACATTGCCCCGGCTCCGGCGGCAAAGCAGCACTTCACCAAAATCGGCATGCTCAGTTGCACGAGCTACGGCGGCATCGGCTATGTCGTCGGCTCGTCCACCGACCTGTCATGCTCGTTTCGAAATCGCGGTCACGGCGAAGACGTCGAGTATTACACCGGTTCGATAACCAAGGTGGGGGCCGACATAGGCTTCAAACGCAGCGAACGCGTTGTCTGGGCCGTCTACGCACCCACCTATCAGGTTCCGCGCGGACGGCTGGACGGCACCTATGTGGGCATTTCAGCGGCGGCCGGCCTTGGAATCGGCGTCGGCGCAAATGTGCTGGTGGGCAACCTGAAGAACAATCTCAACCTGGTTCCGGTCAGCGTGAGCAGCAATATAGGCCTCAACGCATCGGCCGGTATCGGCGCGTTGACACTGTCCAGCAGCACGGCGGCGCGCTGAGGGCCGAACGGTCTGAAGCCGGCGGCAAGGACGCTGCCGGCTTCCCTCGTGGGCCGCATCACCGATCAGCCGAGCCGCTTGAGCACGTCCTCGCACCACTCGATCCAGCCCTTCTCATATTTTATGCCGAGTTCAAGCCCCATGAGCTTGCCCAGATCGTGCGGCAACGGCTCGCCATCGCTGAACCGCACATCGCGAATATGAAAATACTGCTCGAGCTGCTGGCGATGCACCTGAAGGCGACCGGCAATCTGCACGCGCAATGCATCGCGATCAATATGCTCGATCGCCTGCAACCGAACCAGAAGATCGTCCTTTATGAGGGGCGGGCCGACGGGCTCTCTTGACCAGTCTTTCAAGGCGGCCCTTCCGGCATCGGTAATGCTGTAGACGATACGGTTGGGTTTGCCGGACTGGATTTCCTCGGCCGAGGTCACATAACCCTGTTCGCCAAGCTTCTTCATCTCGCGATAAATCTGCGGGTGGGTCGCCCGCCAGAAAAAGCCGACCGAGGTGTCGAAGAACTTTCCGAGGTCATAGCCCGACATCGGCCGTTCGGTCAGGCACACGAGGATGGCGTGGGACAAGGCCAAGAGGCAACCTCCGTTTTGTCTTGCCATTCTTATTAAACTTTGCATATATGTGTCAATGCACATATAAATCGATAAGGCTTACGGTTAAGGGAGGATCGCCATGTCAGCATTGCCCGGCATTTCGCAGGCAGCCCGGAACACACTGGATCAGTGGCACGACATGCTTATCAGCGGCGATACAAGCGGCCTTGCCGCCATATCGTCCGATGCAGTGGTTTTCCGCTCGCCCGCCTTCTTCAAGCCCTATCACGGCAAGGACGCGTTTGCCTTCATTATCGGTACGGTTGCCGGGATCTTCGAGGATTTCCGCTATCACCGGCAGTTCGCCTCGGCAGACGGAAAGAGCGTCGTTCTGGAATTTGAGGCGCATATCGGCGAGAGGAGCCTCAAGGGTATCGACATGATCCGGTTCAACGATGACGGGCTGATCGCCGAATTCGAGGTGATGATCCGGCCCGCCAATGCGCTCGCGGCCCTGGCGGAAAAGATGGGCGAGCGCGCGGGCGCCGGCCTTGCGCAAATCCGCGCCGCCGGCGGCCAGTGATCAAAGCCGAGCATTTGGAACGGGAACATCCATGACACACTATCCTCACATCTTCAGGCAGCTCGATCTGGGTTTTACGACCCTGCCCAACCGGATCCTCATGGGTTCGATGCATACGGGCCTTGAGGACCGCAAGGCGCATGAGCGTGTCGCGGCCTATTTCGCCGAGCGCGCGCGCGGCGGCGTCGGGCTTATGGTCACCGGCGGCGTTGCCCCGAACGAGGAAGGCGCCGCCCTTCCCGGCGCCGGAAAACTCTCCGTCATGGAAGAAGTGGCCGAACATGTGCCGACGACCCGCGCCGTCCATGCCGAGGGCGGCAAGATCGCCATGCAGATCCTGCATTCCGGACGTTACGCCTATCACAAGGGCGGCGTGTCGGCGTCGGCCGTCAAATCGCCGATCTCGCCCTTTGCGCCCATCGAACTCGATGAGGCGGGCATCGAGAAACAGATCGCCGATTTCGCCAATTGCGCGTCGCTGGCCCGTGAAGCCGGTTATGACGGCGTGGAGATCATGGGCTCAGAGGGCTATTTCATCAACCAGTTCCTCGTCACCCATACGAACAAGCGCGAGGACGACTGGGGCGGCAGCTACGAAAACCGCATGCGGCTGCCGGTCGAGATCGTCAAGCGCGTGAGGCAGGCCGTCGGCGACGATTTCATCATCATCTACCGGCTTTCGATGATCGATCTCGTGCCGGATGGCTCGACCTGGGAAGAGGTCGTTCAACTGGCCAAGGCCATCGAGGCGGCCGGCGCGACGATCATCAATACCGGCATCGGCTGGCATGAGGCGCGCATACCGACCATCGCCACCTCGGTTCCGCGGCGGGCCTTCACCTGGGTGACAAAAAAGCTGATGGGCCAGGTGTCGGTGCCGCTGATCACGTCGAACCGGATCAACTCGCCGGAGATCGCCGAAGAGGTTCTTGCCGACGGCTGCGCCGACATGGTGTCCATGGCCCGGCCGTTCCTGGCCGACGCGGAATTCGTCAACAAGGCAAAGGAAGGACGGTCAGACGAAATCGCGCCCTGCATCGCCTGCAACCAGGCCTGCCTCGACCACACCTTCCAGATGCAGCTTTCCACCTGCCTCGTCAATCCGCGTGCCTGCCACGAAACGGAGCTGAACTATCTGCCCACCGACAATCCGCGCCGGATCGCCGTGGTCGGAGCCGGACCCGCCGGCCTTTCGGCGGCGATCGTCGCGGCCGAGCGCGGTCACGAGGTGACACTGTTCGACAAGGCGGAAGAAATCGGCGGCCAGCTCAACATGGCCAAGAAGATCCCCGGAAAGGAAGAGTTCCACGGCCTGGTCGACTACTATAAGCGCCAGCTTGAGCTCAAACAGGTCCGGACCGTGCTCGGAAAAGCGGTTGAGCCGGGCACGCTTGCCGAACAGGGTTTTGACGAGGTGATTGTCGCGACCGGCGTCTTGCCGCGCGACCCGGAGATACCGGGTCAGAACCATCCGAGCGTCCTGAGTTATATTGATGTGCTGCGCGACGAGAAGCCGGTCGGCAAAAAGGTCGCGGTCATTGGCGCCGGCGGTATCGGCTTTGACGTCTGCGAGTTCCTGGCCCATGAAGGCCCGTCGCCGACGGAGGATCTCGACCTGTGGAAGAAGGAATGGGGCGTCGGCGACCCGTCGCAGTCGCGCGGCGGCCTGAGCCCGCAGGGCGCTCAGCCCGAAGCTTCGCCGCGGAACATCACCCTGCTGCAGCGCAAGTCGAAAAAGCATGGCGCAAGTCTCGGCAAGACCACCGGCTGGATCCACCGGGCGGCACTGGCCATGAAGGACGTGCATATGCTCGGCAATGTCAATTACGAGGAAATCGGCGACAGGGGTCTGCGCATCTCGTTCGGAGAGGAGCGGCGCGATCCTCAATGGCTTGAGGTCGACACGATTGTCGTGTGCGCAGGACAGCTTTCAGACGTCAGTCTCGCCGCCGCGCTTCAGGCACGCGGAATTGCCAGCCAGACGATTGGCGGTGCTTTCAAGGCCGGCGAACTCGACGCCAAACGCGCGATCGATCAAGGCAGCAGGGTTGCCGCGGCGCTGTAGAGCAAGCCCGGGCTAATCAGACCTGGTGAAAACCGTGTTTGCGCAAAAGCGAGATCATCAGGGATTTGGCGGCAATGCGGTGATCGCGGTGGATACGGCGGGCGAGCGGGGCGTCGCGCTTTTCCAGCGCGTCGATCAACGCCAGATGGTCGGCATTCGATTTCTGCGGCGCCGGGCGTATATAGAGGGTCAGCGCGCGGGCGCGC
>NZ_CFHWAF010000040.1:16471-33981 GCF_984452065.1 Hoeflea sp.
AAGTTGGCGATGACCGATTTCAGACGCTCGCTGCCCGAAAGATCCAGCAGTCTGCTGTGGAAGTCCTCATCGGCTTTCGCCCAGGCCTCGCGGTTATCGGCTTCCAGGGCGGCTTCCATGCGCCGCGAGGCCTCGCGTAAGGGCTCGAGCATCTTCGGGTCATCGCAGAGTTCGGCGACACGCTCGGCCGCGAGACACTCCAGTTCGGTCAGGATCTGATAGATTTCCTCCATGTCGTCAGGCGAAATCGACAGGATCCGGACACCCCGGCGCGGCCGCACCTCGACAAGCCCCTGCGCCTCCAGCATCAGCGTTGCCTCGCGCACCGGCGTGCGCGACATGCCGAGCATTTCAGCAAGTTCGGTCTCGAGATAGCTGGAGCCGGCGGGCAGTTCGCTGGAGACGATCATACGCTTCAATTCAGACACGGCACGCTGTGTCTGCGATTGCGGTTTCGGCTCCTGAGCGCCTGTCTGGACGGTCCGCTGCATTGTTAAAGGCTGATCCGTGCTCCGGTTTCGTCCGATCGGTAAACCGCCTCCACCAACCGAACGTTCTTGAGGTAATCCTCGGCCAGGTTCTCGATCGGCGTGCCGTTTACAAGCCCTTCGATAACATGTTTTTGCAGCGCGTGGACGCAATCGCCGCCAAATCCTTGATAGTCTTGGGTTTCCAGCAGCACCTCCTCATCCCGGGCCCCGAATCGCCGGAAGCGGACGGTGCCGCTCCCATCGAGACTTAATACGCCGTCGGTGCCCTCGGCCGCCGCTTCGCCGAGCGTCACGCGATGATTTTCGGCATTGTGGTCCAGGAGCCGGTTGCCGTCGAACACGGCACGGGCGCCGTCGGCAAAGCCCATGATGAAGTGGCCGGCGTCCTCGCCGGCAATCACCGGATTGTGCCGGCGCAGATCGGCATAGATAGTATCCGGCTCGCCGAGCATGTATCGGAACACATCGATAAAGTGGACGCCGGTCTCGTGGATCAGCAGGCGCGGCATGGTCTGAAAGTATGGCTGACGGTCCAGATAGGCGCTTTTCCCCTGCCCGTCCCCGGTCCGCAAGCGGAATGTCAGCTGCATCAGAGCGCCGATCCGCCCGTTTTCGATTTCCCGGCGCATGATCCGATACCAGGGCTGGAAGCGGAAATTCTCATGAACGACAAGGATCGTACCCGCCTCCCGCGCCATCGCCACGGCCTGTTTCGCCTCTTCCAGATCGCGGCAAAACGGTTTTTGGCAGATGATGACCGGAACACCTTTGGCGATCGCCCGCCTTATGGTGTCCAGATGCGTTTCCGGCGGCGTGATGATGTCCAGCACATCCGGCGCGTGCTCATCAAGCGCCCGCTCGAGATTGTCATAGGCCGCAAGGCCGGTCGCTCTTGCCTTTTCGATATCCCGGTTCACAGACGCAACCGGCAGCGCATCGGCAATACGCTGCCAGGCATCGTAATGAAAACGGCTGAAATAGCCGGCGCCCTGACAGACGACCTTTACCGGGCTCTTGAAGGTCATGCGGCCATATCCTCCAGCATCGTCACCACGGCCGCTCCCGCCTCATCCGTCGAGGCGTCGCCACCAAGATCGCGCGTCAAGGCCAGCGATCGGGAAAGGGCTTCATCGACGGAACGCCGCAGCGCGCTGCCGGCCTCGACCGCCGCTGCGGTTTCGTTTTGATGGCCCAGCCATTCCAGCATCATAGCAGCGGACAGGATCATGGCGAACGGATTGGCCACACCCTTGCCGGCAATATCCGGTGCCGAGCCGTGACAGGGCTGGAAGACGGCATGGCGGTCGCCTATATCGGCCGATGGAGCAAGCCCGAGCCCGCCCATCAGGCCCGCTCCAAGATCGGAAAGAATGTCACCGAACATGTTCTCGGTGACAAGCACGTCAAGATCCCACGGTGCCTGAACCATGCGCAGCGCCATGGCGTCGACATAGGCGTGGTCGGCTTCGATATCGGCGCGCCGCCCAGCCTCCTCGTTAAAAATCGAGCGAAAAAACGCGAATGCGCGAAAGACATTCGCCTTGTCCACGCAAGTAACATGTCCCCGGCCCCGGCCATCGGCCCGCCTTTGCGCGGCAAGATTAAAGGCAAAGCGGAAGAGTTTCTCCGATGTCTTGCGGGTGATGACGAGCGTTTCGCGGGCCTCGTCCTCACTGATCTCGCCCTTTCCCAGCGACCAGAACAGACCCTCCGTGCTCTCGCGTATGAGAACAAAATCGACCCGCCTGCCCTTTGCCCCGGCGATCGGGGAGTTTTGCCCCTCGGCAAGCGTGACAGGCCGAACCCCGGCATAAAGATCAAGTTCCTTGCGCAGGTCGATCTGCGGTGAAACCTCCGTGCCGTCCTTGTAGCGCACGTCCGGCAGCCCCATGGCACCGAGCAGGATCGCATCGGCGCTGCGCGCTGCCTGCAACGATGCCGGCGGAAGCGCTTCGCCGGTTTTCGCATAGTGCGCCGCGCCCGCCGGCACCGCGTTGAAGCGAAGCGTGAGGCCGTGTCGCCCGGCAATCCGGTCCAGAAGCTCCAGGGTGGGCTTCATGATTTCCGGACCGATACCGTCGCCCTCAAACACGGCGATCTCAAACGAAGATTTCATGGACAGTTCCCGATGTTCTTTTTGTGAGCCGACAGCGGCGCGACCTTGTTGATAGCGGCAACAGCTGTTGTTGACAATGCATTTATTAGTGTATACGTAAAATTATGCATCGCAACACCGGCTTGGGAGGAAGCATGAAAAACCTTGTAACTTCAATTGGATTGGCGGCCGCGCTCACAGCCTCCGTTGTCGCAGCACCGGCTGCCGCACAGGAATATCCGTTCAGAGATATCACCACGGCCGTCGTCTGGGGCGCCGGCGGCGGCACCGACAGCATCAACAGAATGATCATGGCGGAGATGGAAAAACATCTGCCTGTCAGCATTGCCGTGATCAACCAGACGGGGGGCGTCGCCGGCTCCAACGGCATGACTTATGTCATGAACCAGCCCGACGACGGCTATACGCTTGTCGGTCTTTCGGAGTCGAACGTGACCGCCGCCGTACAGGGCGGTTGGGACAGACGTTTCAATTACTGGCACCCGTTCATTGTCGGCGGCTCGCCTGATCTCATCTCGGTTCCGGCCAGCAGCCCGTACAATACGCTCCAGGAACTGGTGGATGCCGCAAAAGCCGCGCCCGGAACCATTCCCGCAGCCGCATCCGGCTCCGGCTCTATCCATCACCTCAATCTGCTTGCCATCGAAAACGGCACCGGCGCGAAATTCAAATTCGTGCCCTACAAGGGATCGGCGCCGGGTCAGGAAGCCGCTGTTGCCGGCGAAGTGGATCTGGTGGTCACGTCGCTGGCCGAACAGGCTCCGCTCATTGCCGGCGGCCAGTTGAAGCCGCTTGCCATGCTGACGCCGGAAGACGCCGAGTTCAACGGCCAGAAGATCCAGTCGGCCTTTTCCATGTATGACGGGCTCGACAAATATCTGCCGCTCAAGCAGGCCATCGGATTTGCCGTGCATTCCTCGGCTCCCGACGACGTGAAAGCCAGGCTGACCGAGGCCTTCGACAAGGCGATCGCGTCCGATGTCGTCGCGGAATGGGCCGCCGCCAACAATTACGATATCGGCGGACAATCCGGTGCGGACGCAACGGCAATCTTCGACAAGCTGGAAAGCACATTTGCCTGGACCCTTTGGGACCTCGGCGCAGCGAAGGTCGATCCGTCAACGCTGGATATTCCGAAGCCCTGATATAAAGGTCACGGAACCATTCAAACGGTCGCTCCGGCGAGGAAGACTTCGCCGGAGCGGTTCGTAAATGCGGGGATCAGTCTTTGACCGACCGGACCGTCATGCGCAGGCGCGATTTCTGGACGTCGATCTTACTCATCGTCGTCAGTGCCTTCTTTCTTTATCAGACAAGTCTCATTCCGTTTTTCAAAGCTGACGCGGCCGGCGTTCAGGGCGCCTGGTTCAACTCAGCGGCGCTCGTCCCGTTCGGAATTTTCTCCGCGCTCTTCCTGCTTGCGCTCGTTCTGCTGGCCGTTGCCGTCAAGGACGGCGGCATGGCCGGCGCGCTGAGCGCCCGCGCCATGGGCTTTACCAAAGCCGAAGCCGAAAGGCTGTTCTGCGTCACGCTGATCCTTTGCGCCTACATCTTTGCCCTTGTCCCGCGCACCGATTTCATTGCCTGCTCGGCGCTTCTCATCACCGCTTTGATCTGGGGATTTCATTCCGGCAACCGCATCGCCATGCGGCTTTCGACGCTGGCAGCTGTTCTGCCGTCGGCCTATGCGCTGATCGTCCGTTTCCCGCGCGACCAGTGGACGAAGCCGCATGATGACGACATTGTCGTCATCGTTGCATTTCTTGTCCTCACGGGCCTGATGTTCGTCCTGTCACGACGCCTCGGCATAATGGACCGGGTCGTGCGCATAACGCCGGTCATCGCGGTCCTGACACCGCTGCTGCTCGTGATCGCCATGGCATTCGGTTTCCGCCAGAACGTGCCGAACCGGCAAGGGCTGATCTTCTCCAAGATCGAGTATCACTACTATGTGACCCTCAGGCCGTTCTGGAGCGGCGGCTGAGATGGAGTTCGTCACCACACAGATCGCCGGCTTCTGGATGGCGCTCGCCGCGCTCGCGACAGATCCGGTCACCTATGTCTATCTCATCGCGTCGGTCTTTCTCGGCATCTGCTTCGGGGCCCTGCCCGGCCTCACCGCAACGCTGGCGGTAACGATCCTCACCGGCTTCTTCAGCAACAAGTTCCCGGTCGAACAATCGCTGATCGCTCTTATCGGCGCCTATGTCGGCGCCATCTATGGCGGCTCCTACCCGTCCATATTGCTGAACATACCCGGCACCGCCGCATCGGCGGCGACCGCGATGGACGGGTATCCGCTGACCAGGAGCGGCCGCGGCGGCGAAGCGCTCGGCATCACCACAACGGCATCCTTTATCGGAACGCTGTTCGGCACGGTCTGCCTGCTGATTTTCGTCTGGGTGCTGCTTCTTATGTCGCAGAACATCGCCTCGCCGGAAAAGGCGCTGCTGGCGCTGTTCGGCATCCTGCTTTCGGGCACGCTGATGAGCCAGGACCTGGTCATCAAGGGATGGATCGCCGGCCTCATCGGTCTGGCAATGGCCATGGTCGGGCTCGACCCGATCCTTTCGGAAGACCGCTATACGTTCGGCTGGTCCTACCTGCTGTCTGGCTTCCAGATCGTGCCGGTCCTGATGGGCGCGTTCGCCATCCCGCAGATCATGGACGGGTTGCGGGCGACCACGATGACCGCACGGATGCCGCAGGTCGGCAGGATCGTGCCGAAATTCGGCGAAGTCCTGCGCCGCCTGCCGGGCATCTCCCGGTCCGGCGCGATCGGCACCGGCGTCGGCGCCCTGCCCGGTGTCGGCGAAGATGTCGCGGGATGGGTGTCCTATGGTGTCGGCAAGGCCTCGTCCAACGAGGGGTCGAAATTCGGACGTGGGTCGATCGACGGCCTGATCTCGGCGGAAGCTGCCAACAACGCCGCGGTCGGCGGCGCGCTCATTCCGCTTCTGGTGCTCGGCATACCGGGTTCGCCCCCCGCCGCCGCACTGCTTGGCGCGCTGAAGATCAATAATGTCATTCCGGGCCCGATGATCGACCCGGCGCTGATCCTGAGGGTTGTGGCAATTCTCGTCATGGCATCGCTGACCATGTTCATTATGGGTCTTTTCACCGCCCGCATCTTCATCATGATCCTGCGTATCCCGCAGACCGTCTTCCTCCCCGTGGTCATGGTGCTGACGACCATCGGTTCGTTCTCGGTGGGCGGCGGCGTCAACGATCTCTTCCTGATGATCTGCGTCGGTCTTTTTGCCTATGCGATGAACGTCATGAAATATCCGATTGCGCCGCTCGTCATCGGGGCCATCCTGGGTGGCCTGTTCGATGAAACCTTCCGGCGATCCCTGCTGATCTCGGACGGGGATCCGTCGGTCTTTTTCAGCCGGCCGGGCGCGGCCATATTGCTGACGCTGAACGTTCTACTCATAATGAGCCAGCTTCCGTTTGTCAGACGCCGTTTTGCGCGTCTCAAGCGCAACAAGGAGACCGCAGCCTGATGTTCGCCGTCGTTGTAACCTTCCGAATCAAACCGGAGCACTGGAACGGTTTTCTGGTGGCCATGATAACAAATGCGCGGGCGTCAAAGGAACTGGAACCGGGATGCCGGCAATTCGACGTGTGCACCGATGAGAACCGTCCTCACGAGGTTTTTCTTTATGAAATCTACGACGATGAAGCGGCTTTTGAGGTCCATCAGCAAACAGCTCACTTCAAGGAATTCGCGGCCATTTCCGCGGACATGATCGCCGATAAGAGCGTCATCACCTACGGGTCGGTCACATGAGCGACGACATCTGGCAGGTCTTCGCGCTCAAATATGCCGAGCGCAACACCCGCACACGCGCGGACAGCTTCATCTTCGACGACGATCATGCCAGCCCGCACGACATGGATTACTTCATCTGGGTTGCACGCAGCGGCGGGCGGACCATTCTCATCGATACCGGCTACGATGCGGAGGAAGCGAAACGGCGGGGCCGGCCTGTCCTGCGCCACCCGGTCGAGGCATTGAAGGCGATCGGTATCCGGCCCGGGGATATCGACACGGTCATCATCACCCATCTGCACTACGACCACGCCGGCGGTCTCGATGAATTTCCGAACGCCGTCTTTCACCTTCAGTCGGTGGAAATGGCCTTCGCGACCGGGCCGTGCATGTGTCACGACGCATTGCGCATGCCCTATACGGCGGACCATGTGTGCCGGATGGTCCGGCACGTCTATTCAGGCCGGGTCATCTTTCACGATGGCGAGGGCATGGTCGCGCCGGGCATCACCCTGCACCATGTCGGCGGCCACTCGCGCGGCCTGCAGTCCGTCCGGATCAAAACCGCTTCGGGCTATCTGTGTCTCGCCTCCGACGCGTCCCACTATTACGAGAATTTCATCAGCGGAAAACCGTTCCCCATCGTCGACAGCGTCGCCGATATGCACAATGGCTGGCAGGTCATTCAATCCCTCGCCAGCCACCGCGACCTCGTCATTCCTGGGCACGACCCGCTGGTGACGAAACATTTTCCGGCTCCGGACAATACGGGTTTCGTCTGGCGTCTGGATGTCGGCCCACACACATCCATCGAGATTTGACCGACGCTTCTTGGCTGTATCGGCGACGATTTCACCGGCTCCAGCGATATTGCGAACACGCTTGCCCGGCACGGCATGCGGGCCACGCAATATACCGGCGTTCCGGCCGTGCATAACCCGTATCACGGGCCTGTCGTTTCCGCCCGCACGCTTGAAAAGGCGGTTTATGCCATGGAGGGGCTGGAGGAAACCGCCCGGCTCGCCATCACGCTGACGGGGCGCCGGGCGGCCACGCTGGATACTGCGCAGATCGCCGGCCTCATCAAGACCTTCAACATCGACTGAGCGCGTCAAGACATTGTCGAAATGGAGCGTCACCCGAAACCGGTGCTCGCATCGCCATTGATCCAGTTGCACTGAATTGGCTTGAACCCGCCGGCCCTGATACATACGTGCCTTGCACGCATGACGGGGGCGCGGACATGAAAGTTCTCATTCTGACGATCGGTTCGCGCGGCGACGTGCAGCCCTATGTGGCACTCGGCAAAGGGCTGAAGGCGGCCGGGCATGATGTGACGCTGGCAACCTGCGAACGCTTCCGCGGCTTCGTCGAGGAGCACGGGCTTGCCTACGGCTATATCAGCGACAACATGATGAAAATCATCGATTCCGATCAGGGCAAGGCGCTGATGGAGGATACGACGAATATCTTCCGCACCGTCGCCGCGATGATCCGGATGGCGCGCCAGACGGGCCCGTTGAAACGCGAGGCGATAGAAGACAGCGGCGCGGTCGCGGAAGAGACCCGACCGGATCTCGTCTGTTTCCATCCGAAGGCGCTGCTCGGTCCGTCCATCGGTGAAAAACTGAACATCCCGGCAGTGCTTGCAACGCCCATCCCGATGATTGTCCCGACCGCCGAATTCCCTTGCGTCGGATTTCCGGATTTCGGGCTTGGCGGCTGGTCCAACCGGCTTGGCTACAAAATCGTCAATGCGCTCATCAAGGTTTCCGCCAACAAGGATGTGCGTGCGTGGCGCGAGCGCAACGGGGCACCCGTCCGGCGCAACAATGTCGACTATCTGGAAGACCGGAACGGCAAACCGGTCCCGGCACTGCATGCGGTCAGCGAACACGTGCTGCCGCGCCCCTCGGACTGGCCGGACACGGCCGTCATATCAGGCTACTGGTTCCTTGGCGCCCGCGATGGCTGGACGCCGCCGGCCGGTCTCGTCTCCTTTCTCGCCGAAGGGCCACCGCCCATCTATATCGGCTTCGGTTCGATCTCCGGGCGCAATCCCGCGCGGCTCGGCGCCATGGTCATCGAGGCGCTGAGAAGGTCGGGCCATCGCGGCATTCTGGCGCGCGGCTGGGGCGGTCTTGATGCGCAAGAGCTGCCGGAATCGGTGTTCATGATCGACGATGTGCCGCATGACTGGCTTTTCCCCCAGGTTGTCGGTGTCGTTCATCACGGCGGCGCCGGCAGCACGGCGGCGGGGCTCAGAGCCGGCAGGCCGACAATGATCTGCCCGTTTTTCGGCGACCAGCCCTTCTGGGGACGGACGGTGCACGGCCTTGGCGCCGGGCCGAGGCCGATCATGCAAAAGACGCTGACCGCCGACAGTCTCGCCAATGCGCTCGACCAGTTGGTCTTCAACGAGAGGATACGTGACCGTGCCGAGGAAATCGGCAAGGCGCTGCGCGCAGAAGATGGCGTTGCAAACGCGGTTTCCTTCCTGGAAACGATCGCGGCGGATTTCGCAGCGCGGCCGCATGGCGGGCGGTAACCTCCAAGATCGTCTGGATTTCCGCGCGCCGGCCTGCCAGCGCGGACGACCAGTCGCTTTTTCTGATGCCGGGAACACGTCAGGGCAGCTTGAAGTCCGGATTGTAAATCAGGCCGACCGCGTTGCCCCATGGATCCGCGACCGCCGCGACCACGATCTCGCCTCCGACAGTGGTGGGCTCTTCAATGAGCTCTGCCCCGAGGGCGCGGAAATGGGCGACCGCTTCCGCCGCATCTTCGACGCCCCAATAGGTCATCACATTGGCCGATTTGTCGGACGCCGCCGTGTCGTCCGCCAAAAGCCCGAGTTCGTAACCGGCAATATTGAAGCCGACATAAAACGGTTCATCGAAATAAGGCACCGTTGCGAAGGCTTCGCTGTACCAGCGTTTTGCTTCCTGAAGGTCCGGAACCTTGTAGATTGTCGTGCGAAGGCCGAGAATTTTTGCAGGCACTGGTCATCTCCTTATCCGGCTGGAATCGAGCCGCCCTCAGTCTAACCGGAACTGCCCGCATTGTCCCCGGGCTTCACCCATCCGAAATCCGTTGCACAAAAGTCCGTAAGATGCTCTCTAGGCAGGCAAATTCGCTTTCCGCCAAAGTCCGACTATGAACTCTCCTGACATATCACTCAGTTCGATCCGCAAAGCGCGTGCCGCGCTGGAAGGCCGTATCATACGCACACCATTGATACCCATCCGGCAACAGCCGCTTGCCGGCCTGATCGGAGATAAGACGTCGGCGTGGATCAAGCTTGAGCTGTTTCAGCATGCCGGATCGTTCAAGGCGCGCGGAAACCTGCTCGGCATTGAGCGGCTCAGCCCGGATCAGCGTGCGGCCGGGGTCATCGCGGCAAGCGGCGGCAACCATGCGCTCGCCGTCGCCTGGGCAGCGGCTCAAAACAATGTAAGCGCGCGGCTGATCATGCCCGAGGCCACGGATCCGCTGCGTGTCGACGGGTGCAGATCGATGGGGGCCGAGGTTGTGCTTGTCGGCGATATCGCCACCGCTTTCGAGGTCATGAACCGGGACGCCGAAGCCGAGGGCCTGACGGTCATGCATCCGTTCGAAGGCCAGCACATGACACTCGGCGCGGCGACGCTCGGCGCGGAAATCGTGGAAGTTCTTCCCGATATCGATTGCATGGTCGTCGCGGTCGGCGGTGGCGGGCTTATCGGCGGCGTCGCGGCCGCCATCGGGCAGCAAAAGCCGGATTGCGAAATTATCGGTGTCGAACCCCATGGCGCCGACAGCCTCTCGCAGAGCTTCGAGCGCGGCGAACCGGTGCGTATCGGTGCCATCGATACAATTGCGGACAGCCTCGGAGCGCCCACCGCGCTCCCCTACTCCTTTGACATCGCACGCCGTTTTGTCAGCCGCATGGTGCGGATCGATGACGGCGCGATGCTGGAGGCCATGGCATTGATGCGCGACGGCCTGAAGATCATCGCGGAACCGGCCTGTGCGGCGGCGCTGGCGGCGGCGACGGGACCATTGCGCGAATCGCTGTGCGGACGGACCGTGTGCATCCTCGCCTGCGGCTCGAACATCGGACCGCAGCGGTTCTCGGCTCTGCTTGGCAGGCGTTAGGGCGCATCTTCGCGCCATTGCCGCGTCGTCCTGATCCATTGCCGCGTGCGTGCCTCGGGATCGTCATTCAGCGTGATGTCCGTGACGACGGCGGCGATATCCGCACCGGCTTCAAAAACGCCCGGCAGACGCGACGGATCGAGCCCGCCGATCGCCACCAGCGGCATCTCTCCTATGCGCTGTTTCCATTTTCGCACCCGGTCGCAACCCTGCGGGCGCCATGGCATCTTCTTCAGCCGGGTCTCATAAACCGGCCCCAGCGCCACGTAATCCGGTTCGGCGGCGAGCGCCGTGTGCAGTTCGCTGCTGTCATGCGTGCTGATTCCGAAGCGAATACCGGCGGCCCGGATGGCGGATAGATCCGCATCGGCGAGGTCGCCCTGACCGAGATGAATGAAATCGCAGTCTTCCTCGATGGCAAGCCGCCAGTAGTCGTTGAGGATCAACTGACAGCCATGTTCGGTGCAGATGCTCTTGGCCGCCGCGATATCGCGGCGCATGCCCGCCTCGGGCTTGCCCTTCATGCGAAGCTGCACCAGCCGGACGCCCAACGGCACCAGCCGCGCGATCCACGCGGCGCTGTCGACGATGAGGTAGAACGGATCGAGCCTCATGAGAATGCCGCCATGCCGATGACCGGTGTCGACGGCACGGCGGTGTCCCGGGGCTCCAGGACGCCGGCGTGCCATGCCGTGCGGCCCGCTTTCACGGCGCCCGAAAAGGCCCGGGCCATGTAAACAGGGTCATCGGCGCGCGCGACGGCCGTGTTCAAAAGCACCGCGTCGTAACCGAGTTCCATGACACAGGCAGCATGTGACGGACGGCCGATCCCGGCATCGACAATCAGCGGCACATCCGGGAAATGGCCGCGCAGGGAGCGCAGGGCATCCGGGTCGGTCGGTCCCTTTGCTGATCCGATGGGCGCGCACCAGGGCATGAGCACCTCACATCCGGCGTCGAGCAGACGGTCGGCAACGACCAGATCGTCGGTGGTATAGGGAAATACGTGGAATCCGTCGGCGCACAGGATGCGCGCGGCCTCCACCAGCGCGAAGACATCCGGCTGCAAGGTGTCGTGATTGCCGATCACTTCCAGTTTTATCCAGGACGTGTCGAATATCTCGCGCGCCATGTGGGCGGTGGTCACCGCCTCTTTGACACTGTGGCACCCCGCCGTATTGGGCAGCACCGGAACGTCCAGAGCCTTGATCATCGACCAGAAGCGGTCGCCGGAGGATCTGCCGGGCGCGTCGGAGACGTTTTCACGCCTGAGCGATACGGTCACCGCCGCAGCGCCCGAGGCCCGGACAGCCTGCGCCAGAATATCCGGCGAGGGATACCGCGCCGTCCCGAGGATAAGCCTTGAAGGAAGTTTTGTACCGTAGACCGCGAACATCTCAGCCTCCCTGCATGGGCGACAGGATTTCTATCCGGTCGCCCTCTTTCAATGCGCATACCGCGCGCTCTTCACGCCGCACCAGTTCGCCATTGACCGCGGTCGCCAGCCAGTCGCCCTCATAGGAAAACTCGCTCAGCAGCAGATCGAGACGCCGCGCCCTGGCCGCGACAGGCGATCCGTTGATCATCAAGCCGATCGTCTCCATGTCAGGCCGCCTTTCCGGTCAGTGCCATATCCGCGGCACGTGTCGCCATCGCCGGTGCGAGGAGAAAGCCGTGACGGTAGAACCCGTTGATGCTGACGGTCTTGCCCTCGCGGGATACGCGCGGGAAGTTGTCGGGAAATGCGGGACGGACCCCCACGCCGATTTCTTCGATAACCGCCTCGCCGAACGCCGGATGCAGCGCGTAGGCCGCGCCAAGCAGTTCCATGACGGATCGCGCGGTTGCGGGGCCGCTTGACGCGCTTTCGACCATTGTCGCCCCGACCATGAAGACGCCATTCCCGCGCGGAACGATATAGACGGGAATACGCGGATGCAGGAGCCGAACCGGTCGTGACAGCGCGAGGCCCTCGACCCGCAGCATCAGCATTTCGCCGCGGACGCCGCGAAGGTCCCTTTGCTTGCCGGATAGACCCGTACAGTCGACAATCCGGTCATAATCGCGCTCGGCCTGCCCGGCCCCGCCGAGATGAAACGAGCAGCCTGCCTCGGACAGCCGCCGCTGCAGCTCCTGCATTGCCGACCGTGGATCGAGATGCGCTTCGGATCCGAAAAACAGGCCGTGGGTGAAGCGGCCGGCCAGATCCGGCTCCAGCCGGGCGATGGATGCCTCGTCGACGCGCTGATGGCCGCCGGCACGGCGGGCAAAATGTTCGAGCTCGGCCCTGTCACGGGCCTGCGCGACAACCAACGTACCGTTTTCAAAAACCTGTTCGGGAAGCGTTTCCCGCCACCATTGCAGAGCCGGACTTCCGAATTCGACCACCCTTTGCCCGGCGGTCTCCGCTTCGCACCAGGGCGCCAGCATGCCTCCGGCGAACCAGGAGGCCGCTCCGCCCACCCGCGTGAGCTTGTCGACAACCGCGACCGAGGCGCCGCGCCGGCACAATTCCCAGGCTGCGGTCAGGCCCGCCACGCCCGCGCCCTTGACCAGCACCCTCATGGCCGCCACCTCGCGAGCGGGAAACGGTGCCGTGTCCGGTTTCGGGAAAATAACATCGGTGCCTCCATCGACCTGTTCGGACGATCCAGAGACGCAGGTTGCGGATTTTCTGAACGCGCTTCCCAAAGGAGGGGCAGGACCCGAAGCGCTGTTACCGTCCCTACGCCAGCGTGAACTGGATCAGGTTCAAAGGGTCACTGCGCCGCGAATGCCAGCAGTCTCTCAGCCCCTTGCCGGGACTCCCCTGGTGAATGGTTCGAGAAGACCAATGCCGGACCGCTTTGTCAAGCAGGCTCTTTTCAGTTGCCGGAGAAACCTCGTCCGCATGCGGCATCACAAACGCCGACCAATGAGATCCCAAGAGGTGGCATTTCGACGCATTTGGGCTCAAGCATGGAATTTCATTCCGCAAATCGCTGTCGGCTTAGTATGATCAATGCTCGACTTTGTTGGCGCATCATTCCATTTTCGCCAATGCCACCGAAGCCATCGGGCAAGGCAGCAGAGGACACACTCCTCGACAAATGAAATTTTGAGGCCGCGACGTCGGCACATTGACGTGGCCCGGTCCGGTACGTTGTCGTGCCGGATCAAACGAGTCTGGAGACGAGATGAAGAATTTCAATGAAGAAACCGTTCTTTCGGTTCATCACTGGAACGACACGCTTTTCAGTTTCAAGACGACCCGTGACGCGGGTTTTCGTTTCCGCAATGGCGAGTTCACCATGCTGGGGCTCGAGGTCGACGGCCGCCCCCTGTTGCGCGCCTACTCGATGGCCAGCGCAAACCATGAAGAGAACCTCGAATTCTTCAGCATCAAGGTCCCGGACGGCCCGCTGACATCCAGACTGCAGCATCTGAAGGAAGGACAGTCGATCCTCGTCGGCACAAAGCCCACCGGAACCCTCGTTACCGATCATTTGCTGCCCGGCAAAAACCTCTACCTTCTTGGAACCGGAACGGGACTTGCGCCCTTCCTCAGTCTCATCAAGGACCCGGCGATCTACGAATCCTTCGAGAAGATCGTCCTTGTCCACGGCGTGCGTTTCATCAAGGATCTCGCCTATCAGAATTACATTGTCGAGGAACTGCCGAACAACGAGTATCTCGGCGAGATGGTGCGCGAGCAGTTGATCTACTATCCGACGGTGACGCGCGAGCCGTTCGTCCATAATGGCCGCATCACCGAACTCATGGAAAGCGGCAAGCTTTTCGACGATATCGGCCTGCCGCAGATCGACAAGCACACCGACCGGGTCATCCTGTGCGGCGGTCCTCAAATGCTCGAGGACACACGGAACTTCTTCGAACAGCGCGGATTTACCGAGGGAACACGCGCCAATGCCGGAAGCTTCCTGATCGAGAAGGCTTTCGTCGAAAAATAAGCCGCACCATCGGCAAAGCAGGCAAACACGACGGGCGGTCACATCACATATACGAGGCCGCGGAAAGAACTCGTAGTCGTGCATTGCGGATTGGGTAAACAGGGCCGCCGCTGCGCCTCAGGCCTCGAGGCGTACCCAGTCGTCAGGAACGACATCCGCGTCAATGGCGGCCGGGTCGGCAAACCAGCGGGCCGGAGCAATCACCAGTTTTTCCGGCGACGGGTTGAGCCAGGCTCCCCACCAGGAAAAGGAACTGTTGGCAACGATGTGGTGGCGGCAGGCCGACATCAGCCGCAGGTCCTCGTAGTTTCTGCTGCCGTTTTGGCTGACGATCCGCATTTTATATGGGAGGCGCAGGTTGGCGGCGGCCCAGTCCGGCTCGTCGGAAAACACGTAAAAAACCGGTTCCTGTCCCATTTTGCGGGCGATCAGGCCCGCCGCCTTTTCATAATAGTCAAGCGAGCACGTGCCGTGGACCGCATGGGCCTTCGGATCGCTGACATAATCTCCGCGCCGGATGTGAAGCGATGCGGAAGGCGTGATCATGATCTCGTCAAATACACGTGCATTCGCCTCGTCCGGCGGCGTTTTCACCGAAAGCTCGCGCCGTATGTCCTCCTTGAAATCGGCAAAGAAGCGCTCGGACTGCCAGTACCCATGGAGCCAGACATTGGAGGGCAGTCCGATAATCTTCGGATCGAAGGCGCTGCCATGCTGGCGCACGATCCTGGGAGGCAGTCGCAGTCCGCGCCAAAGCAGGTAGCGCAGATGCTGCTTCTTCGTCGGCGGCAGATCGCGCTCGGGAACTTTTGCATCCGCGATATTGAGATGATGGAGCCCGGGGCGCTGTCCGGGACCGGCAACAAAATCGCGGGTATCGAGAACAACGTCACTGCCGGTGCGCAGCGCAAGGGCGCGCGCGCAGGCATACTGGAACATCTGGTTACCCAGCCCGCCATAGATACGGACATAAACTCTGTCGGCTTTCCTCACAGCGGCAAGCGAAGGGGTTCGACGTGGAGCATCGTGCCCGTCATGCCTTTTGCTGTGTCTGGCCAGAATCTTCTTCCCAACGGCAATTTCCATCTGCGCGGATAACGATACCCAGGGTTCAATAACCCATGGGGACGATCCGGCAAATAGCGATTGCGATATGGCAATCCGCGAACCCTATCCGTTCGACGCCGCCGGCCCGCCTACCCTCAGGTTTGCGGCAGATACCTCCAGCAGCTTGCCGGCGAAGGATGCCGCAGCGGCCGCGCCTTTTTCATACCGTGCCTTGTTTTCCGCCACCGTCAGCAGTTGTTCGGCAAATTCCTCATCGGTCGTCGCCTGCTCGCAATTGCCTTGCGAGAGGATGTTCTTCATCGCCATGCCCCTGCTGCAGACAATCGGCTTTTGCGCAAAGACACCATCCATGATGATACCGGACCCGCTATATCGATATCGCGTCACATCGTAGGGCAGCAGCAGGATATCGGCGTCCAGAACCAGCCGCCGGAAGCGCTGTTCCGGCATGCCGCTGCTCAGAAAATCGATTGTGATGTCCGGATTGGTCAGCCGGTGCAAACGGGTCTTCAGTTCCAAAAGGAGCCGGCGCAGCCGCTTGGTGCCGACCGCCTGATAGATGAACCGTATCCTTGTGCGCCGACCGCTGTGGCCGGTCAGGCGTCCCAAATGCCTCATGATTGAAGGAATGCGATAGCTTCCCTTCTCGGATCTTTGCCGTCCGAGAACGCCTATGGTGATCACATCATCCGGGCCGGCCTTTCCGGCCTTGATACCGGGATCGTCGGGCAGGATCGTGCACGGCAGGTTGAGCTGTCCTGCGATCGGCAGCCGGAACCGGCTTTCGACATGGGCCTGCAGCTCTTCCGTTTCGGTAAAGAGTTGCAATCGTCCGGATGCGCAGACGGTTCGCAACCGGTCAAGAAAGGCATCGGAAAAATCATAAAGGACATCGGCGCCCAGCAGGCGCAACTTCGCCTGCGGCGCGTCGTCGTCGGCATGCTGCTCAAAATAGAGCGTCAGCGCCTCGATCTCGTCCTGTCCCGCCGACGGCGCCAGTATGAGATCGGATGATGCCAGCCCGGCCGACCGGACCGCCTCCTTCAGTTCGGCCCCGAACCGTGCGCCCTTTGGAAGAACCGGCATGATGTCGAAATGTTCAATCCGTCCGGCGAGACCGAAACCCTTGCGTGTCGCCACCAGGATCCGACTGTCCGGCAACAGCCATTGCACTGCCTTGATCTGCGTATGCTCATGCCCGTCCAGCGATTCCATCTGAGGCTGCACCAGCAAGACTTTTCCTGGATCCCGGATGCCTGTCATAACGCCTTTAAAAATCTGTTTTTATCCAAGCCCATAGGCTCCCCTCACGCTGAGCATGTCAGCCCTTGGGCAGGGCGACCGTCGCCGTCAGGCCGCCGCCCTCGCGGTTCCGCAGCAGCAGCCTGCCGCCATGGGCATGAATATTTGAGCGGGCTATGGCAAGGCCAAGGCCGATGCCACCCGTTTCCTCGCTGCGCGAATCCTCAAGCCGCAGGAACGGTTCGAAGACCTCGTCCAGCCGTTCTTCCGGAATGCCCGGACCACGATCCGAAATCGCGATCCGGACCATATGCTCATCGTCGGAAAGTTCGATATCTGCTTCCTTGCCATAGCGTACAGCATTGTCGATCAGGTTGCGCAGGGCCCGTTTGACAGCAAGCGGACGACAGGTCACGACGATCCGTTCGCTTCCCTCCGGCGGCCTTTCTTCCAGGCGCACCGGCTGGCCCATATCCTGATAATCCGTCACAATGGCGTCGAGGAATTCACTCAAGTCAACCCGGCTCTGCTGCTCGCCGCTGGCTTCATCCCGGGCAAACGCCAGCGTGGCCTCCACCATGCGCTGCATCTCGTCGAGCGTCTTGATGATCCGGTTGCGGTTTTCTTCATCCTCGACGAATTCCGCCCGGATGCGCAGCGAGGTAATCGGCGTGCGCAGATCATGACTGATGGCCGCCAGCATTTTCGTCCGGTCCTGAACGTAACGGGTC
>NZ_CFHWAF010000041.1:0-33457 GCF_984452065.1 Hoeflea sp.
TCAGGCCAGGCGTTTCGCCGAGGCGGTCCGCAAGGTTCATCCCGATCAGCTCCTTGCCTATAACTGCTCGCCGTCCTTCAACTGGAAACAGAATCTGGACGACGCGACCATTGCCAGGTTCCAGCGCGAACTCGGCGCCATGGGCTACAAGTTCCAGTTCATCACGCTCGCCGGCTTCCATCAGCTCAACCACGGCATGTTCGAGCTTGCCCGCGGCTACAAAGACCGCCAGATGGCCGCCTATTCGGAGCTGCAGGAAGCCGAGTTTGCCAGCGAGACGAACGGCTACACCGCAACCAAGCACCAGCGGGAGGTCGGCACGGGCTATTTCGATGCCGTATCCATGGCGATTACCGGCGGACAGTCGTCGACCACGGCCATGGGCGAATCGACCGAAACCGCTCAGTTCAAACCGGCCGCCGAATAGGCGGCTCCCGGGGCCGGCGGCATAAAGCCGCCTGTCCCTGCCGGCGGATCGTCCGCCACCTGCCATCGCCAGATAAGGAGACATCACAATGGCACCGCAGACACGCGTCAAAGAACGGGCTGAAGAACAGTCCTCTGCCATGACCGCAGACCAGCAGGCTGCGATCCGCATGGTTGCCAACGACCTGCACAGGCTGAACCAGTCGGTGATGAAGGCCGTCGACGCGGGTGTGTCGGTCGAACTGGTACGCTCCGCCCGTCACCACGGCGGCGACGGCAACTGGGGAGATCTTCTGATCCCGGTCATCGTTACACAGGGCTCGTAGGGCCGCTGTCGAAACGCCGGTCCGGTTGGTGAAGAGCCTCCCGATCGGACCGGTCGCATTCCGCCGCGCAATGACCGCTTTCCTCAGAGCAAGGAATTTTGCGGCGGAATGCTCATTTCAGGACAGGCCCCGCCAGCCCAGATCACCGCAGATAACGACTCGTTAAACATAGCCGCGGTTTTTACAGATAGCTCAACAACCAACAGTTTCTTTAATATTGAGATAACGGCACCTGAATATTATCCGTGCCGCGACAAATGATTTGTCGGCATCCGGCCGGTCCAGGCCTTTTCATACTATGCCCGCGATTATATCTGGCGTTCAGGATATTGTTATGCGTACGCCCAACCCACCTGCACCGGACATTCTGACGGATGGCGGCCCTGAAAAGCCGGCCGAGCCGACTCGGCCATCCGCCGTTTTGGCGGACGCGCGCGCCGGTGACGACGCTATAGAGGAGCTCGAACAACGCACCGAGTTCAACGATGTCGGCATTCTTTTGCGCAAGTGGAAGGCAGCCAGGACGCTGAGATCCCTGCCGCTTTATGAAGATCTCGTTCTGGGTTCGCTAGGAAAGCTGGCCGACGAGATCGCCGTCATCCGCCGTCTGGACAATGATGATCCCTTCATCGTGCGCGCCGGCGACACGTTTGAAAGCGTTATTCAGCGCGATTGCCATCTGACGCCGCTCTCATCGCTGCCGGTCAACTATCAGTATACGATCTCAAGCGCCCTCGACCAGGCCCGCTCAGCGGGAGAGCCGAGCCTGCGTTTGTGCCAGTCGACGGTCGAAGGCATGGTCTCGACGGTCGAACTCGTCGTTCTGCCGCTTTCCTCACAGTGGGAAGGCGAGTTCTTCCTGCTGTTCGCCCGACCGCGCAGCGAGCAGGTGGATCTCGCCAGCCTTCTGATCAATTCCACCAGGGAAGGAATCCTGGCACTGTCGGTGCTTGAAGAGGCCAATGGCCTGCCGCTCGATTTCATGATCCTGAGCATCAATGACGGGGCGGCCAAATTGCTCGGCTCGACGGTTGAGAAGCTGCGCATGTCGCGGCTGTCGAAAGCGCTGACCAGAACCGGTTTTCGTCGCAGCATGCACGCATTGCATAGGGCGATGAGAAGCAGCGAGCACCATCAGAGCTTTACGTTCGAATATGACGTTACGGAAGATTACACGGTTTCGATCAAGGCCGGCATCTCCCGCGCCGGTGAACTGCTGACGGTCACGTTGATCGATGTCGGGGAATTGCGCGCACGCGAGGCGCTGTTCCGATCGATGTTCGACGGCAATCCGGTGCCGATGATCGTCGTGGCGCAGGAGGATGCTCAAACCCTCAGGGTCAACGACGCGGCGCTTCGCCTCTTCGGCTACGGAAACGAAGAGTTTATGCGGCTCGGCCTGCACGACCTGCGTCTGGCGGAAGTCAGCGACGGCGAGGTCGAGGAGACCGCGACGCTTCAGGCGGGCGGCAGTTGCTGGATTCATAAGGCAGCCGGCGGCACGATGCTGAACGTCGTCGAATATGAACGGGACATAACCGTCGGGGACGTTCCCGCCACGCTGATCACGATTGTCGACGTGACGGAACGGACACGGGCCGAGGAGCAGATCACGTTTCTCGCGCATCACGACCCGCTGACCCGCCTTCCCAACCGGACGGTCTTCACACAGGCGCTCGAAAAGGCCTTCGCGGATTTTGCCCGCAGCGAAACCGCGTTCAGCGTTCTGACCATAGACCTTGACGGCTTCAAGCTCATCAACGACACCCAGGGACATGACGCAGGCGATTTGGTGCTGACCGAGGTGGCCAGCCGGCTGCTGGCGCTGGCGGGCGCCGACGACACGGTCGCGCGGCTGGGTGGCGATGAATTCGCCATGATCCTGTCGGGTTGCGGCACGCGCGAGGAGGCGTCCAAACGGGCCGGCCGGATATTGAGCGCCCTTGAGCGGATCCAAAACATCAATGGCCGCGACGTCAAAATCGAGGCCAGTATCGGGATCGCGATGGTTCCGGGCGATGCGGAAGAACTGGAACAATCCCTCAAATTCTCCGATCTGGCGCTCTACAGGGCAAAGAAGGACACCGGCAGTGCGTACCGGTTCTTCGAAATCGAGATGGACCGCGTCGAGAGTGAACGCCGGTCCCTCGAGGTCGAGCTGCGGCGCGCGGTGATCGAGAGCGAATTCGAGCTTCACTATCAGCCCATCATGTCGGTCAAGACGGGCCGGCTGCGGGGTTTCGAGGCCCTGATACGCTGGCGGCATCCAAGCCGCGGCCTCGTTCCGCCGGGGGACTTCATTCCGCTTGCCGAAGAGGTCGGCCTGATCGAACAAATGGGCGAATGGGTGCTCGGTGAAGCCTGCCGCCAGGCGATGCACTGGCCCGAGCAGCTCATCGTTGCGGTCAATGTCTCCGCCCAGCAGTTCGGAGGGGACCGGCTTGTCGGCGCCGTCAAACGTGCGCTCAAGGAGAGCGGGCTTGCCGCCGAAAGGCTGGAAATCGAAATCACGGAAAGCGTTCTGCTCAACGACACACAGGACAATATCGAGGTGTTGCAGCAACTGCGCGCCCTCAACGCCCGCATCGCACTGGACGATTTCGGCACCGGATATTCGAGTATGGGCTATCTGGCCAAATTTCCCTTCAACCGCATCAAGATCGACCGCAGCTTTGTCCGCGACATCGGCGACAACAAGAGTTCCCAGGCGGTGGTCCGCGCCATCGTCAGCCTCGGCTCGAGCCTTGGCATGGACATTACGGCCGAGGGCGTCGAAAACTCCGAGCAGCTGGAGGTTCTGATCAGCGAGAATTGCAGCGACCTGCAGGGATATCTGTTCAGCCCGCCCATACCGCAGCAGGATGTCAACACCGTCATCGACACCTTCTACGCGCCGGCCAGCCAATTGCGGGCCGATGCCGAAAAGGTGGCATAGCGCTGCATCGATGCAATGTCCCCGGGCCGGAGGTTTCAAATGAATACCGCTTGTTCTATGAGAACCCGAATGTAATCCCGCTGATGAGCGATTCATGGCCGAGAAATCCAAAAAGACATCCGCTAAACGTTCGGACGATGCCAGACAGGCGCGCCGCAGGCCCGCTTATGTGGACAATAAGCGCGGCGTTGAAAACTGGAAGCAGGCGGGCGAGTGGCTGAAATGGCGGGGCATCGAGGACATCGAATGCATCACGCCCGATCTTGCCGGAGTGCCGCGCGGCAAGATGATGCCGACGTCGAAATTCACGTCGAACACCTCGCTGTCGCTGCCGTCGGCTCTCTATCGCCAGACCATATCGGGCGAATATCCGGCCGAGACGGGCAATTTCCGTTACGACCCGCAGGATGGCGACCTGAAGCTGGTGCCCGATCTTTCCACCCTCGCCGCTGTGCCCTGGGAGAGCGATCCGACGGCACAGGTCATTTGCGATATTGTCGGCCCGGAGGGCAAAGGCGTCGACTATGCGCCGCGCAATGTGCTCAAGCGCGTGCTGTCGCTCTATGAGGAAAAGGGATGGCGCCCCGCCGTCGCCCCGGAAATCGAATTCTATCTCGTCGCCCTCAACGACGATCCGGACTATCCGCTCCAGCCGCCGGTGGGACGTTCCGGCCGCACCATCGCGCGGGGCCAGTCCTACACGATCGCGGGCGTCAACGAGTTCGACGAGCTGATCGACGACATCTATCATTTTTCCGAGGCGCAAGGGCTCGAGATCGATACGCTCATCCACGAGGAAGGACCGGCGCAGCTCGAAATCAACCTGCGCCACGGCGACCCGCTGCTGCTCGCGGACCAGGTGTTCATGTTCAAACGGACGATCCGCGAAGCCGCGCTCAAACACGGCATCTATGCGACCTTCATGGCAAAACCGATGCAGTCGCAGGCCGGCTCGGCCATGCATATCCACCAATCGGTGATGGATGCAAAGACCGGCCGCAACGTCTTCTGCAACCGGGACGGCTCACCCTCCGCGAACTTCTTTTCCTTTATCGGCGGCATGCAGCATTTCGTGCCGAAGGCTCTCGTGATGATGGCGCCTTACGTCAATTCCTACCGGCGGCTGACCCCGCAGATGGCCTGCCCGGTCAACAATGCCTGGGGTTACGACAACCGGACCGTCGCCTTCCGCGTCCCGCATTCCGACCCGGCCGCACGGCGGGTGGAAAACCGCCTGCCGTCGTCCGACGCCAATCCGTATCTGGCGATGGCGGCATCGCTTGCCTGCGGCTGGCTCGGCATGGTGCTCGAAGTCGTGCCCGACAGTCCGACCGAGACGACCGCCAATGAAGGCACGGCCGTCGATCTGCCCCGCGGTCTGCTCGATGCCTTGTCGCTGCTCGAGGACGAACCGTCCTTCGCCGAGGTCTTCGGCGGCGATTTCATCGATATCTATGCGGGTGTGAAGCGCGGCGAGTTCGAGACCTTCATGGAAGTGATCAGCCCGTGGGAGCGCGAGTTTCTGCTGCTCAATGTCTAGCGGCGGGTTTCAGGTGCTCCGCTCCACGCCGCAACAGCGCGATTTCGCCTCAGCCAGAACTCCAGAACAAGCAGGTAAGGCAGGTAGAACATCACCGTCTGCGCGACATCGAACCCACCGGAGAAATCCGGCCACGTGAAAAGCCCGCCGGTCAATGTGTTCCATATGTAATAGTGCGCCCGATATATCCAGGAGCCCAGGGCAAGCACGATCAGTCGAAGCGCCCAGTCGCGATGCTCTGGACGCCGCGCGCGGGCAAGGCGGAGGGTCTGGACGGCGGCGATCCCCAACAGCACGCCATAAAGGCTGAAGCCGATATTCATTGGCGTCCCGCCGATGGTGCCGTTTCGCGCGATGTAGAACAGTCCCCCGACCGAGGTCGCGATTGCGAGAAAGACGATCACATATCCGAGTGTTTTATGCAGCAGCGGCAGGAACGCGCGGATCGGCTGCAACAGTTGCAGGGGGACCAGGACGGTCAGCAGGCCGCCGACGATCATGTGGCCGTATATGGACAGATTGGACCAAAACGCGCCGGCATGATGCAAACGGGAGAATTGAATCTCCCAGCCATCGTTCATGCGCATTCCGCGTTCGACCGCGTGCCTGGCAAAGTCCCAGGAAAGAAGGATCAACGCAACAACAAGCACCGTTGTTGCAGATATAGCAGTCCAGGTCAGCGCCTTCCGTCTTGTCATTGCAGTTGCCAATGCGCGCCCGCGGCCGCCTGATACCATTGGGTGCACAAACATCCCGGTTTACTGATGCCCGCCACCGGTTCCGCACCGGTTTGTACCGGCAGCTTCAGGCCTTCCTGAGGCTGCCGGCGACGATTATATGCTCAAAACTTCTGCTTAGGCAGGGAAGCGGGCGTTGGCCGCCGCGCCGATATCGATGACCTCACCGGAGATGTATTTTCCGCCTTCACCGCAAAGGAAGGCGGCGGCGCGACCGACCTCGATCGGCTCGTAGAAGCCGACATTCATCGGGTGGATCTGCTGATTGGCGATCGCGTCGAACTGCTCAAAGGTCAGTCCCTGCCCGGGGGCAAGGGCGTTCAATATATAGTCGTTTTCCAGAAGCTTGGTGCGCACCAGGGTCGGGCAGAGCGCGTTGACCGTGATGTTCTGCGCCGCGACACTGAGCGCGGCGCTCTTGGCAAGACCGATCATCGCCCATTTCGTTGCCCCGTAGAGGGGGAAATTTTCACTGCCCGCGCGCCCCGTGGTCGAAGCCATCAGGACAATACGCCCGCTTTCCTGCGCCTGCATGACCGGCAACGCCGCCTGCATCGTATGGATCGAGCCGATCAGGTTGATGTCGTTGATCGTGCGCACCTGCTCTTCGGTGAAGCCGCCCAGCCGGCCCGGCTGCGTGATGCCGGCATTGACGATCAGGAAGTCCAGCGAGCCGAATTCGGACCGGGTCTGGGCCACAGCCGATGCCAGCGCATCGGCATCGCGCACGTCGCCCTTGATGGCCAGCGCCTTGACGCCGTGCGATTCAACGGCCGCCTTGGCATCGGCCAGATCCTGTTCGCTCGCCAGCGGATAAGGCACTTCGGCGGGCTGCGCGGCAATGTCGAACAGCACCACATTCGCCCCGCCCTTGGCCAGTTCTTCGGCGCAGGCAAGGCCGATGCCCCGTGCGGCGCCGGTAATAAAAGCAGTCTTTCCGGCGAGTTCGCCACCTGCCTGTTCCTGCGCTCGAGCTCCCGTTGCGGCGAGCGTCGCCGCGGCAATGCCAACGCCCGCTGCGCCGGCCAGGACCTGACGGCGGGATGCAGTTTTGAGGTCATCTGTCATGTCGGGGAATCCTCTGTTGAAAACAGCCGACAATCTAGTTGCACGCCTGATAGGACACACTGGCAGGCTGCGCAAATTCTCTAGCGAAATGCGCAGTCAGTGCAGATTGCGCGCTTCGGCGGGCGTCATGCCCGTCCAGTCGCGGAAGGCGCGGTAAAAGGAATTGGGATCGGCGAAGCCAAGCAGATAGGACACCTCCTCGACCCGCAGCGCCTCGTCGCGCAGATAGGAGACCGCCAGGTCCCGGCGCAGATTTTCCAGCACTCCGCGAAAGCTTGTGCCGTCCTCGGCGAGCCTGAGTTGCAGGTTGCGCCGCCCCATTCCCAATCGGCCGCACACATCGTCGATCGAGGACCTTCCGGACGGAAGCAGCTCGATCAGTTCGGCCCGGACACGATCGGCGGCGCTCGCATCCCGATCCAGCTCCAGCATCCGCCTGTTGAGGATCGGCTCCAGCCCCTGCCAGACATCCGCATTTTCGGAAATCAGCGGAAGATCGATATCGGACTGACGGAACAGGATTTCCGGTGCGCCCTTTGGATCCGGCGCGATACCGAGAAAATCCTCGAGGGCCGGAGCCGGGTCAATGGTGCCGACCTTCAAAGGCGCAACGTCGCGCCCGGTCAGCAGGCGGCAAAGTTCGACAAAGAAGCTCACCTCGAAATTCGCCAGAAGCGCACAGAATTTCTGGCTGTCATCAAGCGGCAGGAAACGAGCCAGATATCCGTCTGCCGTTTCCCGATGCTCGATCCTTATGGGAGCAACCAGCGGCTTGAACAATGTCAGGCGGTCCAGGCCGGTGCGGATCCTGTCGGCGCAGGAAAACGCCACCAGAGCAGACCCAAACGGCAAATGCGGCATCTTGCGTCCCAGCTTGACGCCAAGATCGGGGTCGCTCGACAACGCCTCGGCTGCGGCCCATATGGCAAAATACTGCGCGGGATCGACGACGAAATCCGGATCATCAAGCAATCGGACCGAAAGTCCTGCCTGTCGAAGAACCGCCTCGGGCTGCAACCCCGCAAACGCCGAGGCGGCCTCGACCTGCTTGCCCATCCGATAGTGATGCCTGGTCATGGTGGTGTCCTGAATTGTGTTTGGTGTGTGAACCTCTCAACCACAACACGCGCGCGCAACAGCAAAACACGAAAATGTACTTGCGAAAAGCGCAAAGCACACTGGCTTGCAGGAAACTATCAGTTCCATACACTTGCGCGGCCGGTCGCAGGTCGGAGGCGAGGGACCATACAGCTCTCCGGCCAAAATTGGGCGCTCAAGCACCGATGAGCAGCCAGACCATCCGCGTCGAGGTTTTCGGCAGCGACTTCTTCACCCTGCTGTGCCTGAACGGCCGCGCAACGTTCAACTGATCAGGTACTCAACGAATTCAGTTTGGGGGGAAAGCGGACGTTCGCTGCGGATTGAATGAACGACCGGAATAGGGCCGAAAGCGGAATGTCGGCTCTCAGCGGCCAGTCAGCCGATAGTGGACGTTAAGCCCGATGCGACGGACAGGCGAATTTGCTTATGGAACTCAGGCGCGATGTCAGACGGTTTTTGCTCAATGACCATCGCCTTCTCAACAACGGAATGAAGGACGTGCTCTAAGGCTGGAGTGCTGATCTCTTCAATCGAGATTCAGCCCATTGAAGCAGGCGCGCAGCGCGTCCATTATCAAGGGGATTCGTCCTTCTTTCGCCGCAGGATCGTAACCGCTTGGCAAACAGGAGGCTTGGCGTGCGAAGCGCGATTAGAGTCCGGCCCGGTGCGAGCCGGGAGACGCCCGGCAATTTGAAGTCCTGCCTACACCGCGGCGGCGGCCGTTGTTCCTGTGCCTTCCTCGGCGTGGGTTTCGGGTGATGGCTCGGCAATCTGTTTGAACAGCGCCATGATTTCGATGATGTCACCAAACGCGGTGGGCTTTTGCCTCATTGCAATGTCGGCGTAGGCTTCCCTTACGCGGGCCGCCTCAACTTTCAGGAATTCGCCGCAGAAGCGCGCAAATATGATCTTTCCAGGCAGCACCTGAATCCAGCGGCTGCTTTGCAGCGAGGTGACTATGGTGGCGTGTTCAGATGCAACCATGCTGCGGATTTGGTCATCACCAAGCGCATCTGAAATACCGGCAATGCTCTGGGACACCTGGTTCGAGATGCCGTCCGCCAATTGATCCGGAGTCTGGGTATCGACGTCACGTACTGTCGGCTGATCAACTGCCCCCAATACCCGGATCGTTTCACGCACATTCCAAAGGACGGACGACATGACGGCGCCGCTTGCAATGCGCTCAAGCTCACTTCGGATGTTGGCAGGATCGCGCTTGTCAGCGCCAAGATAGAATGCTCCGGCAACCTCGCTTAGTACATCTTCGTCAAGAAGGTAGTTTTCGATATGCCGTCGTGGAAGGCATCGGAATCGCTGGTTCTGCTCCAGCGTCGTAATCAACTGATCGGGAAGCCCGTCACGATCACGGATCAGAAACAGATCAATCCCAAATATTGCGGTTGCGATCTCGTCAACGACGTTGCGAAGGGCCATGACATTGTCGACGGAGCCGATTGGAAGCACGTAAGAATCCGGAAAAGCGCTCTGAGCGACCTTGTGGTAAACGAGACGATCAACGCTAGCTTCTTTGCCCTCTATGAAAATCAGGCGCTTGCCGACCGCGAACATCCCCAAATTGGAACTGGCTGCGCGGGTGACGGATGCGTGGGCCGCTGAGAGGCCGCTCAACTTGTGCGCCTGATTTTGACCTTCGTTCGACGTATCAACAAAGAACACGTTGCCGGTAGCATAGTAAGTGGAAATCAGATCGGATGAGTGGGTGAAGAGAAAGAGTTGATTGGTCCCTCCGCCAAACTCCTTGAGCGTCTCGATAAGCCTAAAAGTCAATGTCGGGTGCAGATGCAGTTCCGGCTCGTCGATCATGATTACGGAATGCGTGATACGTTTCCACACAAGATCGAAAGCGACCTTTACAACCTCCTGTTCGCCTGAACTGAGTGTTCCGAACGGCATTGGTCCGGAATTGCGGACACGATAATGAAACTCTTTGGGCGCTTTCGGATCGATGGGCTCAAGTGTTTTACCCGGAAGCAATCGCTCAAACATCGCCTGATACGGAGCAAATGGGTCGGGATATTTTGTGAGGGCATCCGCCCCGGTTTTTTCAGGATTTTCCTTAATGAAGGTGGCGATCTTCTGATCCCTGTTGGCCACCTTCTTGTAGACCTTGTTCACAAGCTGCTGCCATCGATTGGTGAAGGGACTCAGGTACCATGAGTAGTTGAAATCCTCATCATCGGGATCGACTGTCGCCAGTGTGAACTGTTCGAATTTAACGGGCGTGACGGCCCGGTTCGAGTCGATCTGAATTACTGTCCCCGTGTATGCCTTTGATCTCGTTCTGGTTGCCAGATAGTCACGTAGCGGCTGACAGTTTTCTTTTGCTTGCACCTGCAGCGTTTTTGATCCCCAGGCCCTTTCCTCTTCCTCTCTCGTCGCGGTGAGGGAAATTGCCGCTTGTGGCGTCTGGGGTTGCCGGAATGAGTTGGCAATAGCTTCCTTCAGGCGGGTTTTTCCGGAGCCATTGGCACCCGCGATGACAACCACGTTCGAGGTCGTCTGGATCTCGAACAGTTTTATCGGCGGTATCGCTCTAACGCTGATCTGGTCTATTCGCATTAATCTCCGCCCCTGCTTGGGGTTTTTGCTTGCCAACAGAGTATGCGATTCGCGGGAGCGACTGAAATACGCCAACGACATCGGTGTGAAGATACGTTTCGATTGTGGCGCTAGCGGATATTACGGTTGCTAGGTTCGCGCCAGCGACGAAGGCAAAATCGCAATCGCGAACGATGAAGGCGCACCATTCCGACATGGTAGCGCCGCCCTTCAACAGTTCGTCGTCAAGCGCACTAATGAATGCCCATTTTGCCTCTTCATTCAAAATCCGTTCCTTCAAGCGAAGCCACTTTTTACCCAAAATATAGCATTGGTCAGTGTGCGCCGTAAGCAGTCAATGTTCCAATCAAGTTGAACGTCAGCTCCGTCCGCGATGTGTGAATTCAGATTAGGCTCGATTTCGCAAGCGCAGCGAATGTCTCCTTCGACGGATCCAAAGCAGCATCCTAGGCGAAGGGTGAATGGCAGCAAAGGGCCGGAAGCTGGCGCTCAAATTTACTCTGGATATGGTCTGAATTGGACTCCAACGGATCATCCAATTGTCTGCCAAGCTTGCGTGTTAAGAACCCTACGCATGCAGAATTGAAGCCCGAATCCGCCCTTTCGGCAAATTAGCACTGGTGTTTTTAAATCGATTAGATTATGAGAGGGCGCGACAGTGCCCGTGGCCCTCGACCCTATGCGAAAAGTGAGTCAGCAGCGATGAGCAGTCAGACCATCCCCGTCGATCCTTTCGACTATATCGTCTTCGGCGGCACCGGCGATCTTGCCGAGCGCAAATTGCTGCCGGCGCTCTATCACCGCCAGATGTCGGGTCAGTTGAGCGAGCCCACACGCATCATCGGCGCGTCCCGGTCGAACCTGAGCGACGAGGCCTATCGGGAATTTGCCAAGACGGCGCTGTCGGAGCATCTCAAGGACGGTGAATTCCAGGACGAGGAGATCAAACGCTTCCTCGACCGCCTGCATTATGTGTCGATCGACGCGGGCAGCGAACGCGGCTGGGACCGGCTCTCCAAACTCCTGGTGGACGGCAAGGACCGGGTCCGCGCCTTTTACCTCGCCGTCAGCCCGTCGATCTTCGGCGACATCTGCGAGCGGATCAACGGCAACGGTCTGATCAACGACAATACCCGCATTGTGGTGGAAAAGCCGATCGGCCGGGATCTCGTCACGGCCCACGCCCTCAACGACACGATCGGCAAGGCGTTCATCGAGGAACAGATTTTCCGCATCGATCACTATCTCGGCAAGGAAACCGTTCAGAACCTGATGGCGCTGAGGTTTGCCAACGCGCTTTACGAGCCGCTTTGGAACTCGGCGCATATCGATCATGTCCAGATCACGGTGGCCGAGTCGGTGGGGCTCGAAGGGCGCGCCGGCTATTACGACCGGGCCGGCGCCTTGCGCGACATGATCCAGAACCATCTGCTGCAATTGCTTTGCCTGGTCGCCATGGAGGCTCCGACATCGATCGATGCCGAGGCGGTGCGCGATGAAAAGCTCAAGGTCCTGAGGGCGCTGCGACCCATCGACGACAGCAATGCGGCCAGGCTCACCGTGCGCGGCCAGTACCGTGCAGGCGCGTCCGCCGACGGGGCCGTCCAGGGATATCTGGAGGAGCTCGGCGACGAGACGTCCAACACGGAAACCTTCGTTGCGATCAAGGCCGAGATTGAAAACTGGCGCTGGGCGGGCGTGCCGTTTTACCTGCGGACCGGCAAGCGCATGGCACAGCGTGTCTCCGAAATCGTCATCAATTTCAAGCCGATCCCGCATTCGATCTTCAGCGAAGGCGCCGGCCACATCATCGCCAACCAGCTCGTCATCCGGCTGCAGCCGGATGAAGGCGTGAAGCAGTGGATCATGATCAAGGATCCGGGTCCGGGCGGCATGCGTTTGCGGCACGTGCCGCTCGATATGAGCTTTGCGGCAAGTTTCGGCGGCCGCAATCCCGATGCCTATGAGCGGCTTTTGATGGACGTCATCCGCTGCAACCAGACGCTCTTCATGCGGCGCGACGAAGTGGAGGCGGCGTGGCACTGGATCGATCCGATTCTGAAGGCGTGGGAGGATTCCGAACAGCCGTGCCATGGCTATACGGCGGGCACGTCGGGTCCGACGAACGCCATCGCACTCATCGAACGGGACGGCCGCACCTGGCACGAAAGCAGGTAGGCGGCGGGCGGATATGAGCGAACCCGAAATCCTGCGTTTTGACGACGGCGACGCGCTGGCGCAATCGCTGGCCAGCAATGTCGCCGGCCGGCTTCAGGCGGCGGTCGATGCGGACGGTGCGGCGCTGCTCGCGGTCTCGGGAGGGACGACCCCGCGGCTCTTCTTCCGGCAGTTGAGCGCCGCCGATATCGATTGGAAGAATGTGACCGTGACCCTAGTGGACGAGCGCTTCGTTGCGCCTTCCAGCGAGCGCTCGAACCAACGCCTTGCCGCCATGAACCTATTGCAGGAGAAAGCCGGTCCGGCGGGTTTTATCCCGTTTTATTGCGAGGGATTGACGGCCGAGGAAGCCGCGCGCGACGCCGATCTGAAGATCGGTGCACTGGCAAGGCCGCTCGATGTGGCCGTTCTCGGTCTTGGAACGGACGGACACACCGCGTCCTGGTTCCCCGGCAGCGCCGATCTCGGCGCCCTGACCGATCCGGATCAGACGTCCACGGTCCTGGCGGCGGAAGCCCCCGGTCAGCCGGAAACCCGCCTGACTTTGACCCTTCCGCCACTGTTGCGTGCCGACCATGTGTTTTTGCACATCGAGGGCGAACAGAAGATGACGGTTCTCAAAGAGGCCATGAACAGCGGACCGGTGGAGGAACTTCCCGTCCGCGCTATCTTAAGGCGCACCGCAAGGCCGCTGCAGGTCTATTTCGCGCCTTGAACGGACTGGCGCTTTTGCGCCGCACATACAGGTTGCCAACCCGATTAACGGCAGGAACATTATGCCCGCTCGCTCATCTGTCCAGTCGATTACCAGACGTCTTGTGGAACGCTCGAAGCCCACCCGGGAAGCCTATCTGGAGCGTGTGAAAAAAGCCGGTGAGGCAGGGCCGAACCGGACAAGCCTGTCCTGCGGCAATCTCGCCCACGGTTTTGCCGCCTGCGGCGTGCCGGATAAAGAAGCCCTTGCCGGTGACCGGGTCGCAAATCTCGGCATCATCACGGCCTATAATGACATGCTCTCGGCCCACCAGCCGTTCGAGACATTTCCCGCCCGGATCCGCGAGGCCGCACGCGAAGCCGGCGGCGTTGCGCAGGTCGCCGGCGGCGTCCCGGCCATGTGCGACGGCGTGACCCAGGGCCAGCCCGGTATGGATCTGTCGCTGTTTTCCCGCGACGTGATCGCGCTTTCGGCGGCCGTCGGGCTGTCCCACAATATGTTCGATGCCGCGGCCTATCTCGGCGTGTGCGACAAGATCGTGCCGGGCCTCGTCATCGCCGCCCTGACCTTCGGCCATCTGCCGGCGGTGTTCGTCCCCGCGGGGCCGATGACGTCCGGCCTGCCGAACGAGGAAAAGGTCCGCATCCGTCAACTCTATGCGGAGGGCAAGGTCGGCCGGGCCGAACTTCTGGAGGCTGAGTCAAAATCCTATCACGGGCCGGGCACCTGCACCTTTTACGGCACGGCCAATTCCAATCAGATGCTGATGGAGATCATGGGCTTCCATCTGCCCGGCGCCTCGTTCATCAATCCGGGAACGCCGTTGCGCGACGCGCTGACGCGCGAGGCGGCCAAGCGCGCCCTGGCGATCACGGCACTCGGCAATGAATATACGCCGGCCGGGGTGATGATCGATGAGCGCAGCGTCATCAACGGTCTTGTCGGGCTGCATGCCACGGGCGGCTCGACAAACCACACCATGCATCTGATCGCCATGGCGCATGCGGCCGGGATTATCCTGACCTGGGAAGACATATCGGACCTGTCCGACATCGTGCCGCTGCTTGCCCGCATTTATCCAAACGGCCCGGCGGACGTCAATCATTTCCACGCCGCCGGCGGCATGGGCTTCCTGATCTCGCAACTGCTGAAGGGAGGCCTGCTGCATGACGACGTGCGCACCGTGTGGGGTGAAGGCCTCGCGGCCTATGCCATCGAGCCGAAGCTGAACAGCGACGGCACGGTCGCCCGCGAACCGGCTTCCAAGCAAAGCGCAAATCCGAAAGTGCTCTCGACCATTGACGAGCCGTTTCAGGACAATGGCGGGCTGAAGGTCCTGAGCGGAAATCTGGGCAAATCGGTCATCAAGATCTCGGCGGTGAAGGCGGAGCGCCATATCGTGGAAGGGCCGGCAAAAGTCTTCGACAATCAGCAGGCCTTGCAGGACGCCTTCAAGGCCGGCGAACTGGAAGAGGACTTCATCGCTGTGGTGCGCTTCCAGGGACCGCGGGCGGTGGGCATGCCCGAACTGCACAAGCTGACGCCGCCGCTCGGCGTCCTTCAGGATCGCGGCTTCAAGGTGGCGCTGGTGACCGACGGGCGCATGTCCGGCGCGTCCGGCAAGGTGCCGGCGGCCATCCACATGACGCCCGAGGCGCTGGACGGCGGGCCGATTGCCAGGATTCGCGATGGCGACATGATCCGGATCGACGCCTCGGCCGGAACGCTGAACGTACTCGTGGACGCCGCCGAATTCGACGCCAGGACGCCGGCCACGGCGGATATTGCCGAAAGCGAGTACGGCATGGGGCGCGAACTCTTCGCGAACTTCCGCGCCCTTGCCGGCCGGGCCGACGAAGGCGCCAGCGTGCTCTACAGCTGAAATCAGAAGACCGGCGGCGTCCTGCCGGCGTGACGGCAGGCCGAGACCAGCGTGTTGGCCATGAGCATGGCAATCGTCATCGGTCCGACGCCGCCCGGCACGGGCGTGATCGCACCGGCAACCCGTGCACATTCCGCATAGGCCACATCGCCGACGAGGCGTGTCTTGCCCTCGCCGCGCTCCGGCGCAGGGATCCGGTTGATCCCGACGTCGATAATCGTCGCACCGGGTTTGACCCAGTCGCCCCTGATCATTTCGGGCCGGCCGACGGCGGCAACCAGAATATCGGCATTGCGGCAGACCGCCGGCAGATCGGGCGTGCGGCTGTGGGCGATCGTGACCGTGGCGTTGGCGGCCAGCAGCAGGCTCGCCATGGGTTTTCCGACAATGTTCGAACGCCCGACAACAACCGCGTTGAGCCCGGACAGATCCTTGCCGCGAACCCGCTCGACGAGCAGCATCGAGCCCGCCGGCGTGCACGGGACAAAGGCCGTTTCCACCTCGCCCGTGGTCAGTTTCCCGGCATTGATGACATGAAAACCGTCCACATCCTTGTGCGGGCTGATTGCCTGGATGACACGGCCGTCGTCTATGTGATCCGGCAGCGGAAGCTGGACGAGAATTCCGTGAATCTGCGGATCGTTGTTCAGTTCCTCCACCAGCGCGAGCAGGTCGGCTTCGCTGGTCGATTCCGCCAACGTGTGCTGCACGGAATGGAAGCCGCACTCCCTGGCCTTTTTGCCCTTGGAGGCGACATAGACCTGGCTTGCCGGATCCTCCCCGACAATCACCACCGCAATGCCGGGCACGACCCCGCTTTGCCGCTTCAGGTCTTCGGCCGCTTTCTTGACGATTTCAACCACGCTGTCGGCAACCGACCGTCCGTCAATCACCGCCGCATCCTGCATCTGTGCTGTCATCTGGCTGCTCCACTCGCAAATCCCGGGTTCTTCTGCGCCTTCTAGAGCATATGGACAAGCCAAGAAAAGGTCCGTTCGCGCCCTTAGGTGTCAAATCCGTGATGTGGTTCGGCAAAAGATCGGCATTGCACCCACGATTGCGCCGGCGAGCAGGGAGGGGCTTGCAGATGGCAGACGGCGAAATGCAGGCCGCCCCCGGTCTTCTGAGAGCAAGTCAGGCCCGGATCGGATCCTTTGACCGCGGCGATTTAATCCCAACAGACCCTAAACCAGACTTACTCTAGTTGTTTTCGCCCACGGTTTTCATCGGCGGCGGCGGCAGGCGGCGCTTGCGCTCGCGGTCGCGCACCTCCGCCTTGGTCAGGAATTCCATCTGCTCGACCAGAACCTCGTGAAACACCTTGCGGCCCAGCTTCTCGTTGAGGCCGTCGCGCACGACGACGCGAAATGCGTCGAGATCGAACTCCTCGACACGCGAGAAGTCGATGACCCGGTTGCCGACAAGGAGCGTGTAAAGCTGATCGGTGATGAGGAGATGCGGCGGCAGGGTCAGCGCATTGAGCACTTCGGGTTCCGCCGTATAAACGAGCCTTGTAATGAAATAACCGCGCACCTGCCCCTCATAGATCGCCGGGATGGAGATCAGATCGGAGCGGACATAATCGAGCCCGCCGAAAAAGTCGGCCTGTTCCCCGGGTTCGGCCGGATTCGAGGCCGACTGCAGGGCAAAATAGACCGATGCCAGCGTGACGCCGCAAATCCAGACACCCGTGATGACGAGTTTGATCATACGACCTCACGCAAATAGAACTGGTCGGCGGTGTAGGTCCCGTCGGCTTCGGCTTCCTGGGCGGCGTCGCGCAGCAGATCGGTCACCTTTCGGACCGCATCAAGATGCGCCTTGACCTTGGCCGTGTTGCGCTCCAGCTTGCCGTGGATTGCCCGCAGCATGTCGCCATGGCGGCCATTCATCTGCTGTGGCGCGACGGCCTGGGCCAGGGTCGAAAGCTCGTAGAGGCACCTGCTTTTGAGAACATTGGAAGCGCCGACATCGAAATCGGGGTCGGTCCCCAGGGCGTTGTTCTCGTATTCCAGCACGGCGTCGAGCCGGTTCAGAACCTTCAATACACGATCGTCCGCATCCAGGTTGCTCATGGCTTGACGGCTCCCGCCTTAAAAGTCTTACGAGGAATGGAAATCATCGACACAATCCGTGTTAGCCGTCGCCCGGGTGGGTATCTTCATAGCCGCTGGCGTGCAAAGCCGCGCCTTCCTGCGCGCTGCGCAGCATTGCAATCTGGATCTGATGGATGAGACCGGCGGCAAAGTTACCGTTGTCTCCGGTCTGCTTCGCCTGCTCGGGATCGGCTTGTTGCGGTTGGCGGTCCGCGGCCAGTTGGCTGGCAATTCCGAGGCCGCCGCCTTCGGCCAGCGCCTTGCCCAATTGCTCCGCCATCATGCTTTTCCAGATGTCTCCGGCAGTTCCCGAACCGTAGAGATTTGCGGCCTCCGCCGGCAGCATGCTGCCGATAAAGGACTTGAGAACCATCGCCTCAAAATCCCGATAAACCCGGGGCACGTCGCCGTTTTGCGGATTGACCCGGGTGCCGACCGGACGGCTTGCGGCGGCTTCGAAGGCGGCCTGCGGCGCATCGGCGGACGCCGCCGTCAGTTTTCGATGGGCTTCGCGCACGCTCGCCGGATCGGCAGCCCGAACCACGTCCATAACCAGATCGCTCGGCGGTGAGATGGCCAATGTTCGAGCCCCTTGTTGCTCCTTGGCGGCAACTATGCACCACGAAGCTTACGGGAGGCTGGAGGCTTCGTGCCTGTCGGCCGGGCGCGCCCGCTTGCCGCCTCCAGCATGTCAAGAAGGCCGTCTTCGTCGGACTGTCTCCTTGCATCATCCCGGGCTTCGGCCAGATGCTCGCCGATACGCTTGCAACGCGTCTTCTCGCGCATCGCCTTTTGCTCCTGCAGCCTGGACCTGCCCGCCAGCGCCTGCTCGCGCTCCCTGAGCTTTTCGAGCCTGCGCGCATAGAGATGCGGAAAAAGGCGGTGGACGTGCGAGAAGCCGCCCATCGTCTCGATCAGCCGCTCGATCTGCTCGCTGACCTCCTCGCGCTGCCGGTTTGTATCGGCAAGTTCGGTCTCGGCCAGCCGCTGGAGCTGGCGCTGCAAAAGCGCCAGCCGGCCGAGGCTGCGCGCGCGTTCCTTGCGAGGATCAGCGACCATCGAACACCGGGATAAAGCCGTCGGCGAACTCGGAGAAGAACTCGCCGGAACCAAAGAAGAGCAGGAAGAGACCGCCGGTCAGGATAAAGGGAAGCGCGATGAAATAGACGGGAATCTGCGGCGCCAGCTTGTTGACCATGCCGACCGCGAGGTTGAAGATCAGCCCGTAGATAATGAAGGGACTGATCAGCCTGAGGATTGTCATGAATGAGGAGGAAAGCGTATCGGAAAGCGTCACCAGCGCCATCTGCGGATCGAAGCTGCCGCCCACCGGCATCAGTTCGTAGGACATCGCCAGCGCCTCGATGACGATGTGGTGGAAGTCGAGCATGAAGAGGATCAGAAGGCCCGTCAGCGCAATCAGATTGCCGAGCTCGGTCTGCGGGTTCGCGTCTTCCAGACCGGCCGATGGCATGGCGTTGAAGCCGATCACCATCGAGACGGCCGTCCCGGCAAACTGCAGCGCCAGAACGTAGAAACGGGCGACGAGACCCAGCACCGAACCAATGAGGATCTCGACGAGGATGAGCGCCACATAACCGCCGGTCGATGTCGCGACCTTCGGGTAGATCGATTGCCACATCAGAGGCAGAAGCGCCATTGACGCGGCAATGGCGATAAAAAGGCGGATCTGCGGCGGCACCCGGGCACTGCCGAGGCCCGGCATGATCATGAAACAGGCACCGACGCGGCAGAAGGATGCAAAGAGCGCCAGCACCGTCCCTTCCGGGTCGGGAATCATGAGATCGAGCCCAGGATCTCGATTTCGATGCCCTTGGCTATCTCGACATGGGAAATCACCGGCAGCGTGGCGAAGAGCCGCTCAATGATCATGCGCACATAGGGCCTGGCATCGGGCGCCGTGACAAGGACAAAACGGGTTCCCTTGTCGAGATGCCCGCGAATGACCTTGGTGGCCTGCTCGCTGAACTCCTCAAGCAAGGCCGGCTCTATGTCGAACTCCACCACATCGCCCTTGGCGTCGCGCTTCAGCGCCTGATGGAACGCCAGATCCCAGCGGTTTCCGAGCCTCAGGATCCGCAATACGCCATTGTCCGCCAGATCGCCGCAAAGCTGCTGCGCCATGCGAATGCGGACATGTTCGACAATCTGCTCCGTCTTGCGAAGATGCGGCGCGAGTTCGGCAACCGCTTCAAGAATGAGATGCAGGTTGCGGATCGATACGCGCTCGGCCAGCAGCAGTTTGAGGACCGCCTGCAGACCGGAATAGGACATGTGGTTGGAGCAGATCTCGTCGGCAAGCTTGCGGTATTCCGGGTCAAGCCTGTCGAGCAGGGCCTTCATGTCCTTGTAGGACAGCAGCTGCGGCAGGTTGTTGCGGATCACCTCGCTGAGATGCGTCAGGACCACCGAGACATTGTCGATCGGGTGGAAACCCTCGCGCTTCAACTCCTCGGTGAGCGTCTCCGTGACCGATACGGCCGGCAGACCGAAGGCCGGCTCGCGGATCTCCTCGCCGGGAACGGAGGGCCGCCTGCCGTTGCCGATGACCACCATGACTTCGCCGACACGCAGGTCGTTGACGGCAACGGCGGTTCCGTGAATGCGGATCTGATAGGACTTGTCCGGAACGGCAAAATCGTCGGTCACCTTGATCTCGGGGACGACGAAGCCGTATTGCGAGGCGAATTTCCTTCTGATCTTGCTGACCCGGAAGGCAAGCTCCTGATGGGCACCGAGCAATCTTGCCGAAACCTGCTTGCCGAGGCAGAGCTCGATTTCGGCGGTGTGAAGCACGTTCTTGACCGAGTCCTTTTCCTGTTCCTTCTGCTCGATCAGTTTTTGCTCCTCGTTCTGGCGCACCGCCTGGGTGTGCCGTTCGAGCTGGCGCGGAATGAACCAGCCGGCAAAGGCCATGGCGCAGCCGAGCACCATGAAGGGCAGGAACGGAAGGCCCGGCACAACGGCGAGCACGATCATCAGCCCGGCTGCAACGAACAGGGCACGCGGATAGCCGCTCAGCTGACCGAGGACGGCAACGTCGGTTGAACCGACGGTGCCGCCCCGCGAGACCAGCAGGCCCGCCGCAAGAGAAACAATGAGTGCCGGAATCTGCGAGACCAGACCGTCGCCGACGGACAGTTTGGTAAAGACGTCCGCCGCGTCGCTGATCTCCATTCCGTGGCGCGTGTAGCCGATGATGATACCGCCGAAAATGTTGATCGCGGTGATGATCAGGCCGGCGATCGCGTCGCCGCGCACGAATTTCGACGCGCCGTCCATGGAGCCGAAGAAGGAGCTTTCCTCCTCCAGTTCGCGCCGGCGCTTGTGTGCGGTCTTCTCGTCGATCAGACCGGCCGAAAGATCCGCGTCGATCGACATCTGCTTGCCGGGGATCGCATCAAGGGTAAAGCGGGCGCCGACCTCGGCGATGCGTGTGGCGCCCTTGGTGATGACGATGAAGTTCACCACGATCAGGATCAGAAAGACGATGACGCCGATGACAAAATCACCGGACATGACCATCTGGGAGAACCCGCCGATCACGTAGCCGGCCGCCGTCGTGCCGTGATGGCCCTCCGACAGGATGATCCGCGTCGTCGCGATGTTGAGCGACAGGCGCGTCATCGTCGCAATCAGGAGGATGGTCGGAAAGGAGGAAAAATCGAGCGGCCGCTGGATCCACAGTGCGACCATCAGGATCAGAACCGAAAACGCGATGGAAAAGGCCAGGCCGATGTCGATCAGGAAGGCCGGGATCGGCAGAAACAGAATGGACAGGATGACGACGATGCCGATGGCAAATGTGACGTCGCGACCCTTCCCCTCCAGCGGCGGCACTGCTACGGCTGTTGTCTCGGCCATGACAATCCTTGCTCGTTCCCGACAATTGCAGCGCCTGCGGCGCGGTCATGCAATCGGCGTCAAACTAGCGGACGAAACTTGCGCGAAGATGGTTGCGGATTCGCGGCGATTGCTAAAAGCCGCTTTCGATCCGCGAGAAAACGAGCGTGGTGAAACTGTGGATCTGAGCGCCCACAAACGGCGCGGAAACGGCGACGGTCACCAGTATGGCGACGATCTTCGGAACAAAGGTCAGGGTGATTTCCTGAACCTGCGTCAAGGCTTGCAGGAAGGCGATGCCGACGCCGACAAACATGGCGACGAACACCGCCGGCCCTGATGCGATCAATATGGCCCAGACGGCCTTTTGAACTATGTCGAGTGCGTCGGCTTCGCTCATTTCCAGGACACCGCCATTCCCGTCTACGATACCGTCATGCCCGATCCGATCGCTACCTTTTCGCCGCCTTCGAGGATCGCGATAACACCATCATCATACAGCTCGATCTTCTCGACAACACCGGTAATGGAGCCGTCAAATGAGGTGACGGTGCGGCCGATCAGCGAACCGGCCTGACCGATGGAGGATGCGGCGAGGATCTGTTCGAGGCGTTTGTTGGTCTGGATCGTCTGCTCGACCTGCGAGAACGACGCCAGTTGCGAGATGTATTCGGTGGAATCCATCGGCTGGGTCGGATCCTGGTTCTGCATCTCGGCGACCAGAAGCTTGAGGAACGTGTCGTAATCGACCGTCGCCTTTTGCGAGGCGCTGTCGGCAGCGCTGTTGCCTGTCGCCGCCGCGACGCTTGATACTGCATCTACCGCCATGGTGCGATTTCCTTTCTGATGTCTTCCAGTGTCTCAACAGGCATCTGCTGGTTGTTGAGAATTTCCTCTTCGATCTTGTAGAGCGCGCGGATGGCCTTCAACGACTCAAAGACGCGCCCTTCGGTCACCATTGCGTCGATATGTTTGAGTTCCGTCAGGATCTGCTCGTTGCTGAAACAGTTCAGAAGCATCACCACGGACTTCTTGAACATGGCCTGTGACTGTTCCGCGCCCTCCGGATTGATCAGCATCATCTGAACTATGAAATAGAGCTGTCGGAGCGGCGTGGTCGCGTCCTCGGGCTGGAGCACATGGTTTTCCAGCAGGAATGTGACATCGTTGAGGAACTCGAGGCCGACCTTCCTGTCGACCCTGAGGACCGCGCCGTTGATGAAGATTTTCTCGCCTGTCTTCAGCGAGATGCGCAGTGAACTTTTCATTTCAGGCCGTCCCGGATAATCGATGAAATATCAATGATGCCCTCGTAATTGTCGGACTCACCGCTTCTGATCTTTTCCGCCTCGCGAAGGATCCAGATGCCGATCGAGATCAGATTGGCGCGCAGATCCTGATCAAGCTCGTTTTCAGGAGACCCCAGATCCTCGATGAATCGCACCCAGACCCGGTTGACGAAGAACAGGGCCTCGATGGATTCACGCGATCCCGGCCCGCTCCGGCTGGCCTGCTCGAGCATCAGGATGGATTTGTCCAGAACCTGCCGTTCACGGTCCTTGGAATCAGCAACATCATCTTGCTGCACCTCCGCATATGAGAACTGATACATTTCAGCTACCTTTTGCCCTCTCCGTTGCTCTTCCCGCACGCACCAACTAGAGATAGTTGGTCAAACTCAACTGCTGGATTCTCGCCGTCAGCTGGTACGATGTCTCCATCTGTGTGATCAGTGTGGTCAGCCGCGTCGCCGCCTCATAATGGTCGACGGCTTCCAGTTCACCGATATATTTCGACATCACATTGATCTGGATGTTGATCGATTCATTGGCTTTCTCGACACGCTGTTCGGACAGCCCGAGCGCCGTCTTTTGATGATTGATGCCCGATATGGCATCGCCGACATAGCCGGTCGCCCGGTCGACAAGCACGCTGCGCGTGTCTTCGGCAAGCGGGGTCGCCAGCATCTCGGCGACGATGACCGACGCCATTGCCATGGCCTTCGGACCGTCGGCATTGATCGTCGCGGAACTGTCGACGACCTCATTGGCGCTGATGCGGCTGGTCATAACCGTGCTGTCGGCGCTTGACCAGTCGGTGCCCCAGCCGGCGCCGAGGATCAGCGGCTCGACATGGTTGGTCAGGAAATCGTCCATTTGCGCGGCGGTAATGTTTGCGGCGGCGGCGTCGTTTTGCGTATGGCCGAAATAGGCGAGATAGGCCGCGTCGAAAGCCGTCTTCGCGGCCGACCCGGGCGCGAAATAGTCAGCCATCGGCCTGACATCGGTGTTAACCCCGGCAAGCAGATACTCGCCGTTGACGGATGCGTTCGCAAAGGCAGTGAAATTGACGAGCGAGTCGGCGACCGTGTTGGAAATCACGCTGAGACGACCCTGGTCGTTGATATCGACAATACTCAAAAGCGCCGACAGCGAGGTTTGCGCGGCTTCCGCCATCTGCGTCAGCGCGTTTTGCGAGGATGACAGCCGGTTCGTCACAAGAGCGTTGCCCAATATGGTTGTGTTCATGCGCTCGACATCGCGGGTCATCGAGATGTGGCGCGACGACGTGGCGCCGAGTTCCAGTCCGATATCGGCATGGCGGCGCGTAACCGCCTCCTGCTGCGCGTCCATTATTTCAGACTGGGTGCGCTGGACGGTCAGCCGCATGGCGTTCTGAATGGCGAGTGTCGAGACGAAAGTCGTTTTCATGTCGCTACCTCGCCGCCGCCAACAGGGCGTTCATCATCTCGTCGATGGTGGCCAGGAGTTTTGTCGAAGCCTTGTAGGATTGCTCAAGCTTCAACATCAGCGTCATTTCCTCGTCGATATTGACACCGGTTTCCCTGGAATAGGTTTCAAGGATGCGCGTGCTTTCCGCCTGCCGCGTCTCCGACGCCTTCGAGGCGTCCGAGCGGCCGGCCTCCAGCCAGCCGATCGACGCGGACGTGTATTCGATGAGGCTTGTCCTGCTTCCCGCCAGTGCGGTTGCGTCAAAATCGATGGGGTCGCTCAGGCCCGTTACGTAACTGTCCAGAAGACTGTTGAAGCCGGCCACGCCCGTCGCGTTCGACACATAGGCTGCGCCATTGATGCCGCCGTCGCGCAGCAGCAAGGGATCTCCCGAACCCGGCAACAGGGCGGGATTGACCGCGACCGAGGCAGACATGCCGGGTTCGATCGTCGCCGTGGACGGCACCGTGCCGCCGGCCCAGGTGAAAAGGCCCGGCAGGTCCGGCAGGGCGCTGGCCGTCTGATCATGTTCGGCGAAGGTCGCCACAAGTCCGCGCGCGATTTCATCAAGCTGGTTCTGATAGGTGAGCGCCAGTGAATCGCGCACCTGCAGATGGGCGGCCAGTTCGCCCTTGGCGCTGGTCTGAACACCCTGCCCTATCACGAGCGGCACGCCGTCAATATAGATGGCGTTGCCGGTGGTGGTGGCGTCGAAGCCGGTGGTGTGCACAAAATCCACCGATCTCGGCGCCGTTTCGAACAGGGTTTGACCGCCCGTGGTATAGATCGCCAGATCGTTGCCGGTGCGTTCGATCGTGCGAATGCCGACCAGCGTGGATATCTCCCGCAGGAGCGTGTCACGCTTGTCGAGGGCCTGCGAGACATCGTCACCGGACAGCGTACCGGCGACGACCGCCTGATTTGTCTGCTCGAATTCGCCAAGAAGACCGTTCAGCCTTTCAACGCCTTCCCTGATTGCCAGATCCGCGTCCAGGCGCAGTTGCTGGACGGCGGCGGATGCGTTGTTGAGATTGTCGGCAAGGTCCTTTGCGCTCGAGACAACGGTGGCGGCCAGCGTCGTGTTGTTCGGCGTGGCCGCAAGCGTCTGCAGAGCGGTCTGAAGGTTGCCGAGATAGCGCGACGGCGACAGCTCGTTGTCGTTGCCGCCGAGCGTCGCCTTCAGCCGCGCGAAACCGTCCGAAACGGTCATTTGAGCTTGGCTGACGGCAATACTGTCCAGAGACTGAGACAGCAGGAGCTTGTTTTCCGTGCGCTGGACGGAAACGGAGAGCGCGCTCCCAAGATCCGACTGCAGGGTGGGAGCGCGGCGTGCGTAGTTCGGGTTACTGGCATTGGCGATGTTGTCCGAAACCACAAGAGTCTGTTTCGAAGTGTTCGATAGTATCGACTGAGCCGTTCTAATCGCCGCTGACAATGACATGATCGGGTCCTAAACCTGCAAAGCCCCTACCGCTTGAGGTTAACCAGGACGTCCATGAGATCCGAACCCGTCTGGAAGACCTTGGAATTGGCGGTAAAACTGCGCTGCGATTCGATCATGCTTGTCAGTTCCCCTGCTATGTCCACATTGGATGCTTCAAGCGCACCGGATTTGATGGCGCCGAAATTTCCCGATCCGGCAAAGCCGGTCGTCACCACGCCCGATTCACTGTTTTGCGAAAACACGTTTCCGGAAATCGGATCCAGCCTGTCGGGGCTCTGCACATCGGCCATGGCGATACGGAACCTCGGAGACAAGGTGCCGTTTTGATATTTGGCGAAGACGGTTCCGTCTTCCCTGATCTCCACGCTGGTGACCTTGCTCGGCGAGTTGCCGTTCACGGTCGCATCGCCGACGGTGAATTCAAGAGAGAGCTGGGTCATCTTGGCAAAATCGATGGTCAGGCTCTGGCCATTGGGAACCGTGAAGGTCGCCGATGTCGGGCTTGCGCCTGCCAGCTGCCCGTTGGTCGGATCGAAGGTCAGGGTCGTTGTCGTCAATGGAGCGAACGAATAGGGGAACGACGTCCCGGGGGTCGCGCCGGCCTGGTCGAAGACCGTCACTTCCCAGGTGTTGGTCGCGGTCTTCGTGTAGTAGAAATCAAGCAGGACCTCCTCACCGAGATTGTCATAGACGACCAGGGAGCTTTTTGAGGTATATTCGGAACCGGCGGCATTTGCCGACGGCAGCGTTCCGGTGACCACAGATGCGCTGGACTGAAGGTTTGCGGTAAAGACGCCGTTGGTCGAGGGCGCCGCGACCAGTTCTCCCTGTAACACGTTGACCGGCACGAGACCGTCAAATCCGTTCACGACCGGCGTCGGCGTGCCGTTGGCAAAGTCATATCCCATCAGCTTGTAGCCGGCGGCGTTGACGAGATTGCCGTCGCTGTCGGGAATGAAGGAGCCGGCCCGCGTCAGAAACGTGCCGCCGGCCGAATCCTCGACGACGAAGAAGCCGCCGCCATTGATGGCCAGATCCGTCGTGGAGGTGGTGAACTGGAGATTGCCCTTTTCGGCAATCGCGTAGCGCACCGATGTGCTGACGCCGCCCGAATTGTATGATCCGCCGCCGCTCGGCAGGACCAGGGATGAAAACTCGGTCGAGCTGCGCTTGTAGCCCGTGGTGTTGGCATTGGCTATGTTGTCCGCGACCGTTCCGAGGCGTGCCGCCTGGGCATTCATACCGGAAACACCGGTCCGCATCATTCCGTAAAGGCTCATCGCACAGTTCCTCGTTTGCTGTTTAGACAGGGGTCCTCGTATGCGCTCTCGTCAGGGTAGTTCGGCAGGCTTGCGCGAAACTGGCTAGCGGTCGAAGCCGGGCGGGACGCTGTGCGGACATCTGCTTGAAGGCGGACGCATGCGAGAGCCCGCGCCACGGGTCCGTCTATTGCCAGTCTATGCGGTAACCAAGGAACCGCTTTGAATCGACGGGATCGAAGCCGAGCCGCATGCGAAGCTTCTTGCGGAGCTTGCTGATGTGACTTTCGACAACGTTCTCTTCAACATCGTCATCAAAGATGCCGTAGATGGCGTTGAATATCTGCGCCTTTGTGACACGGCGGCCGCGATTGGCCACGAGATATTCCAGGATGCGCCTTTCCCGGCGCGGCAGGGGAAACGGCTGGCCGTCGATCTCCGGATCGCGTCCGTCCGAATAGACACGGATCTGACCGATCTGGGTGTATTCCTGCTCCGGCTCCAGCCTGCGCCGGATGGCGGCCGCGCGGGCAAGGATCTCGCGCGGATGGATGGGCTTGCGGACAACGTCGTCGGCGCCGCAGTCAAAAAAGGCCAGCGTGGTATCGAGAGACGGCTTGTCGCTTACCGCTATGACAGGCGCCTTGGAGCGGTCCCTGATGACCCGCGGCAGGACCATGTTGTCGCTGCCCTGTCCGATAAGAAAGGCCTCGACCGCATCGATGTCCGAGTCTGCCGCCGTATGGACCCACTCACCGAATTCATCCGGATCAAACCCGGCGGAAGGAACGCCTTCCCTGCCGAAGAGGGAGGTATAACCCTCCGTCACCAATTCCCTCTCATCAACCACTACGATCATCGTGCCGCCCCGAATCAGCTCATGTCCCCGTTAAACGATTGGTAACGAAAGCGCGGAATCTTCGACAATTACAGAAAATAAATGGTGATTTTTCGTAGTTGAATGTGACAGAGACCCCGATTTGCTACTACATCTAGTGGTAATCTGTGGATAAATACATATTTCCTGTGGGAATGTTAACGATTATTCCAGCATAGTTAACATTCGTGTATTGACAGCCCTTGCAGTGTCAGAATTTACCGATCTGCGGAACCCGATATATGAATCAATTTCAGGTTGCGACACAGAAAGCCCTGGCCTGTGGCGTCCAGCGGCCATAACCGGTGGCAACAAGGTTCCTGATCACGCGGCAGACATACTTCTTTTGCGCCGGATCATTGTCCGGGCCGGCGTGGTATCTGGCGACCGCCATCGTCCAACTCTGGTGCCGCCCGCGCAGCCGGGCGAGAAACCTGGCGGCGTAGTCGACATTGCGGGCCGGGTCGAGCATGGCGGCCAGGTCGGCAAATTCATTCCGGTGATAGTAATGGTTGATCTGCATGCAGCCGAGATCGATCAGCGTGCGGCCGTTTCGGCGCGCCGTGTGAAATGCTTCAAGCGCCTCGGACAGACTGCCGGCAAAAACGGCACTGCCCTCAATGTTGAGCGCATAAGGATGGAGCGATCCCTTGCGGCCGGTCTCGGCCAGCCCCACGGAATAGAGGATTCCGACCGGAACGCCGTGCTTTTCGGCAGCCGCCGCGATGTGGCGTTCGCAGGCGCTCGCAAGGGCGGCGGACGTACTAGAGATAGACAGCGTCAGAAACAGCGCGACCCGGATCGTCCTCCGGACCCTCATGGCCGAGCGGGCGTTCGCCGCCATGGGATCCGTCATCCTGGCGGCCGGGGCGGCTGCCGCTGCCGTTCTCGGCGGAGTTGTTTTGTCCCGATTGCGTCGCACTGTCACCGGCACCTTGACCCGCCGACTGCGAAAACTGCTGAACGATGCCGCGGTCCTGAACGGTGTGCTGAACGGATATCTGCTCGACCGCATAGCCCTGCCCCTTCATTGCCTTGAGGATGTGCTGCTGGCTGTCCGACAGGTGCCGATAGGCCTCCAGCGTCTGGGCGTTGAGTTCGACCACCAATCGCCCGCCTGACAGTTTCAACGTCGCATCGACGGTTCCGAGTTCCGCCGGGTTGAGCTGAATCTTCAACGTGTTCATCGTGTTTTGTGTCGTATTCAGCGTCGTTGCGGAAACGGCTTCAGCGCCACGCAACATTTGGCTCCATCGGCCGTCGCCGGTCATCGCGTTGATGACAGATGCCGCACTTGACTGGGTGACGGACAGACCCGGGAACTGGCGTGCCGCGACCACGGTAACGGTGCCGGGTGAAGGCGTTGGCGCCTGATCCGCCGTCGGCTGCGGCATCGACGCGCCGAGGGACTTCGATGCATTTCGATCCGCGGCAAAGGCAAAAATATCGGGACCGGATTTTCCGCCGGCGCCAATGCCCGCATCCTGTTGCGTCCGTGTTCCGGTATCGCGCGCGGGCTGATGCGTCTCCCCGGCGGGCTGCTGCGTCTCTCTGGCGGGCTGCTGCGTCTCCCGGGCGGCAGGTCCGGTATCGGGGACCGGCGCCATGTTGGCATTCGCGGGCTTTGCCGGTTCCACGCCGCGAGCGTTGTTCTGGCGCACCGGCATGGTCTGTGCGGCAACGACACCCATCGCGCGTTCCGCTGCGGATTGTTGGACCGAAGGGGCTTGCGCGTTCGTCTTTTCGGCTGTTTTGGCGGGTACGGGAATGTCGGCCTCTTGCAGGGTTTTGGGCGCGGGTTCGGATTTCGCCTCGACGGGATTTTCCTCATCGGTTGGCTGACCAGGCCTTGCCGGCACCGCATTATCCTTCGCTTTCTCACCGGCTTCCGCGGGCATCGTCGTACGAAGAACCGGCGGTTCAAGTTGCCGGGGAAGAGAATGACCGTCGCTCCTGCTCAGCCCGTCCGGCCTGACGACAGGGCCGCCGGTCGCCTCGCTTGCGGCATTTGCCCTTCCCCCGGCCGCCGGGCCCTCTGCCTTGCTTGAGATTTTCTTTCCGGCTTCGTCCACGACCGCACCGAATGTGCGGCCCTCATCGTCCGCGTTTGCTGCCTTCTGGTCCTTCGCTCTGTCCCTGCCTGCGATTGCCACCGTGTCCGAGGCGCCTTTTGCGGGACCTGACATTGGGTTGCTATTCATTGCCTTCCTCATTCAACAAACTATCGATATCCATCAATTTCTCGCGCTTTGAAGCCATGAAGCTGTTATGCAGTCCGGCTTCGGGGCCCGCCTCCTGCCCGGCCTGCCCGACATCGGCGGCTTCCACCGGGTCATCCGCGGTCGCGCTCACCGGCACAGCCGGATTTTCAAGGACCGACGGATCGGGCGGCGCTGTCACCTGGTTCGCTATGGCCTTTGCCGCTTCACGCAGCGCCAGATCGCGTTCCGACAGCTTGTCGTCCGGTATGGCCGTCATCGCCTCGATCGCTTCGGTGATATTGCTGGTCGGCACTTTGGCGATCCCGGCATAAAATCCCGCGAGTTCGCGGACCACATCCTTCTTCTCGCCGGAGAGCGCCTCTGCCCGCCTTGCGGCAAGGAGCGCGATTTCTTCCTTGCCGGCAATGGTGCTCATGCGCGCCATGCGCAGATAGATTTCCCGCTGGCGCGGCAAATCCATCAGGGAGAGGATGTAATCGACACGCTGTCTTTCCGCCACATCGGAATTGGAGACGATCGCATGCACAAAGATATCGACAAACTGACTGGCATAGGGTGAGTGAATGAAGCGGCGAACATACCGTTCGGCATTGTCCAGCGAGCGGTCGATGTCGCCGGCGCGCGACGCAATATGGGTCGCACGGCGCAGCGATGATTCCTCGATGATGGTTCCCGGAGCCATCAGGCGCGCCCAATCGAACAGCCTGAGCGCCGCGGCCTCGTTATTGGTGGCGGTCACGTTGGCAGCGACCAGGACCACATATGCACCAATGCGCGTGTGACCATATTCGCCAAGCAGACGCTGCAACATCGGCTGCGCCTTTTCCGGAGCGCCGGAAAAGTAGATCGTCAGCGCGTCGGTCAGACGGCGGTCGAAATAGCCGTCCTCGTCCCGCTCGACGAGGTCCGCCAGCGTCTGCGGATTGCCGCCGCTCATGGCATAGATCAGCGCGGCTTCGACATTGCGGTCGTCTTCGAAGACCGCCATGTCGGCCTCGCGCAGACTGCTGTCAACGATCTTGAGCAGATGGCGCTGGACCTCACCGGCCGAATGATCGCCGAGCACAACGGAGTCCTGCACATATTGCAGCGAACGGACGATCTTGTAGGGGGGCAGCAGCGGCACATCCCGCTGAGCCGGCATGGCATCCGTGGATACAAACAGCAGACCTACTGCAAGCGCCAATACACACCACAATCCCGGTGCGGACAGGAAGAAGGCTTTTCCGGTTCGCGCCCTCATCGCCTTCAACCTGCAGGCCGCCGTATCAGTATCTCGATGCGGCGGTTCGCATCGGCAAGGGGATCTTCCGGAACCTTGAGCTGCCTGTCGGCTTGGCCGGACACCTCCTTGATACGCTTTTCGTCAAGGCCGCCGCGCACGAGCATGAAAAATGCGCTATGCGCCCGCGCCATCGACAGTTTCCAGTTATCGTTCTCATTGCCGGCGAAAGGACGCGCATCGGTATGGCCACGGATTATGACCGCACCGTCCCGCTCCGCCAGAAGCCGGCCGATCTCCTCCATCGCCAGCACCATGTCGCGTTTCGGCACCGCCGATCCGACATTGAACATTCCGCCCTTCAATTCATCCGTCAAGGAAACCAGCAGGCCGCCCTCGACCGGGGCGACGGTCAGGCCCTCTCCAAGCTCGATCTGTTCCTCGATCAGGGCCTGCTCGATCCGCTCCTTGAATGCGCCGGCCTCCTGTTCCTTCTGTTCGGCAAGTTCCTCCTCGATCAGCAGCTCTTCGGACGCTTCGCTCTCTTCGGCGACGTCGGTTTCGTCCATCGCTTTCACCCGCCCGGCCTTGGCGTCGGCCTCCTCGGCATTTTCGCCCTGGGGCTCCTCAAGCACTTCCAGCCCGGCGCCGGCGGCCTCAAGCGCCTCTTTTATCGCATCGTTCGATTCCGCCCGCGCAATGGTGCGCTCCTCGCCTGTATCGGTGATATCGGAAGAGGTATCGAACTCCACGGCCTTCGACCAGAAATCGGGATCGAACGGATCGCGATAGGCTTCTCCACCCGATGCGCCGGTCGCGGGTCCGGAGGTGTTGGCGCCGCCGTCGCCGGCGGCGCTGACATTTTTCTGCCGGCCGGTCTCAAGCGCGATCTCCGAAAGAACCGAATAGGGGTTTTCAAAGAAATCAGCATCGGAATATTCGTTCTGGTCACCGGCGGCCGAAGCGATATCGTCGCCGCCGCCAGCCGCCTCGCCCGCCTTGAAGCCGGCCTCCAGACTGTCCGACAGGAATTCGACCTCATCACCGACGCTTGCCTCATCCTGTTGTTTGAGGCCACGCTCGGCGGGTTTGTTGTCCGTAAGCCTGATGGGATTGAAGTAGCTGGCGACGGCGGCCTTGGTCTCGTCATTGGCCGCGTTGATCAGCCACATGACCAGAAAGAACGCCATCATCGCCGTCATGAAATCGGCATAGGCGATCTTCCAGGCACCGCCGTGGCGACCGTGCTGCGCCGGCGCGCGCTTCTTGACGATGACAATCTCGCCACCGGAATGGTGGGTCGATTGGGTTGACGTCATGGCAATACCTCGCGCAAGCGGTCAGCCCATTTTGACAGGCGCGTGCAAAGCACGGCATCGTCAATATGAATGGTCAGATCGAACTCCTCGCTTTCGACGAATTCCATCATCGCCGCGTCGTCGCCAAGTTCGCCGCGCAATGCCTCGAAAACCGACGCTGGCCCGCTCACGGTCATGGTCGTGGCGGACTTGTCCTTCAGGCACTGACGAATGGTCCCGGCCAGCGATTCGACCATCTGCGTCGTCAGCGCCTGCTCAAAAACGGGAGCCAGCACGCGCGTTACCTGGGCACCGATGGTCTCGACCAGTTCGTTGCAAAGCGTGTCATACCGCGTGGCGACGGCGGTCGAGAAATCCTGCTCGTACCGGGTGCGCAGTTCGTTGAGCTCATCGCGATGCCGGCTCCGCTCGGCCTCGAGTTCCTGTTCGTGAGCGGCCGCCAGCGCCTCGGTGATCTCACGCTTTCCCTGTTCAAAAGCCACTGCCTTTTCGCCTTCGACATCGACGGGCGCCGCCGCCTGCACCAGCTGAGCCGCGGCATCCACGGCGGGCGATACCGGTTCCCGGCGGGCGGAAAAAACATCCGTCTCATCTGCCAGCACGAATGGTTCAGGCTTGCTGAAGTCCTTGAGATAGCGCTCTATCGCAACTGCCATGCCTTATGTCTCCGGGATCGGGCCCATGTGTGCGGAATCGCGGACCTGCAGCGCGTCGTGGAAGTCCCGGTGCAAGAATAGAAGTTGAAACTTGTGCGAGGATGAAGAAAAAGCCGGCACGCGGGGCGTGCCGGCTGATCCGCAAATCCAGGTCATCGGCCGAAGGAGCGGCCGGCTGTCTGGCCGTTCAGGGTTACTGCCTGAACAGGGCGAGGATGTTCTGCGAGCTGTTGTTGGCGATCGACAGGGCCTGGATGCCGAGCTGCTGCTGTGTC